>JBJHCD010000314.1:0-6719 GCA_050485845.1 Pirellulaceae bacterium
GAAATGGGGAACCCGCTCCGCGAACACTCAACCGAAGTCGCGACCATGGCAAGTCGTGGGAGAAGAAGGATACAACTTTTGCACGCGACGACCAAGATTTTCTCCCTTCCCTGCACATGATGGAATATGGCCTGACACTGGTCCGGGGCCCCTTCGAGGGACGTCTGATCCGGGCAGCGAGAGTCTATCGAACTTCGCCCGACCGATACGCGACCACCATCTTCAGTGACGACGGGGGACGGACCTGGTTGGCAGGTCGGCCGATGGCTTCCGGAACGGGCGAGGCAGCACTGGTCCAGCTATCCGATGGCCGATTGCTCGCGACGGCTCGGCAGAGTTTCTTCGCCGATGACCAGCCGATGCATGCCCGACGTTTGTTTGTCTATAGCGATGATGGGGGCAAATCGTGGCGGGAACCGTTTCGCGCCGTCGTCCCCGATGGGCCTCGATACCGCGGTTCCGAACGACGTGGGGCAAACTACAATGGACATTTCGGCATGTTCAGCGGCTTGGTTCGGTTGCCGGTCGCCGGACGAGACATCTTGCTGTACAGCAACTCAGACCACGAAGGGCATGAGCGGATTCGCATGACCGTGTGGGCCAGCTTCGACGGAGGACAAACCTGGCCGGTCAAACGAATGGTACATGAGGGACTGAGTGCCTACTCGTCGCTGGCCGCTGGACGGCCCGGCACGGCGACGGAAGGTTGGATCTACTTGCAATTTGAACACGGGGAGGGGGATCGGCAGTACGCCGGTTGTCAGCTGGCCCGGTTCAATCTCGCTTGGCTGTTGGCCGGCGAGCCGACCGGTGACGGCGAAATACCAGCCGAGTTGCTCGGTGGAAATGGGCTGAAATAGACGGCATCCCGCTGGTCGCCGCATCCGTCACTCTCTAACCGACCAATTCCGGCATCGGGCGATGATCGCCTACCAGGAAGTGTGGACGCCCGGCGAGGTCGACGAACTGCGTGGTGGTCACGTCGATGCCGAGTCGCTGGTAGAGACTGGCGAAGACTTCTCGAAAGTGAACGGGGCGGGCCAGGGGCTCCTCGCCCCAGCGAGTTGTGGAGCCGATCACTTGGCCCGATCGCATTCCGCCTCCAGCCAGTAACGCTCCTCCCACGGCGGGCCAATGATCACGCCCCGCGTTGCGGTTGATTTTCGGCGTGCGTCCAAACTCACCCCAAGCGACGACGGCAATCTCGTCCAGCAGGTCCCGCTGGTGCAAGTCCTCAATCAAAGCGGACAAACCAAGGTCAAACAGCGGAAGCGTACCACGAGCTTCGGCGAAGTTATCAACGTGCCAATCCCAGTTGTAATCCCCTTGCAGCATGCGTCCAAAAGGCCAGCGGCTGAAAGCGATCGTCACGCACCGCGCCCCCGCTTCGATAACTCGGCGAGCCAACAGGAATTGGTCCAGCATCGTTCGACCTTCCCGTTCGTCCGGGTAGGCGGTGTCCAAACCATAACGTCGCCGGATGGAGGGGTCCTCCTGGCTGAGATCCAAGGCATCGGCCATCGAACGCGAAGTCAGCATGTCAAAAGCCTGCTGATGGAATTCGTCGATTCCATCGCTAAACCCAGGCTGATCCACTTTTCGGCGGAACTGATCGAAGCTCCCCAACAACGCTCGGCGATCGTCTAATCGTCGCAAGTCAACGCCCTGGAGCACAATGTTACGCCGATCCACCTTTTCTGTTTCAAAGCCGGCATGCGCGACCCCCAAATAGCCTGGCTGCGTGGGAGGCGTCCGCATGATGAATCGAGCGTCGGGATCGACCGGAGTTAGGTCGACGGCAGGGGGAACGCCCGGTTTCAACGTGCCAAACTGTCGGGAGAGGACGGAACCGAACGAGGGCCAACCGCCGGGTGGATAACCAGGAACCATCGGTGACGCGGGCATGGGAGGATGGGATTCCCAACCGGTCGTGCACCAGTGAGTATTGTGATCGTCGAGAAAACCGGTCAGGGATCGAATGAATGTCAGCTTGTCGGCCATGCCGGCCAGACGCGGCAACAATTCGCAGATTTGAATGCCTGGCACCCGGGTGGCGATCGGCTGGAACTCGCCCCGAATCTCGGTTGGGGCATCGGGCTTCAGGTCGTACATATCCAAATGAGGCGGACCGCCGGGGAGCAGAACCATAATGATTCCCTTGGCTCGCTTTCGCGTCCCGCTCACCTGGCTCGCCGACTCGCCGCGCAGGATTTCCGGCAGTGAGAGGCCCCCCAGTGCCAGCCCTCCGATTTGTAAACAGGCGCGGCGAGAAATACGGTCGCAGTACAAAGACCGGGGACCGGGTATCGACAGCATGGTCGGGTGCCTCTTCCAAGGGTCACGGGGTAGGTCGTCTCTCCCGACCTCACTGTAACGCCGTCGCCTGAACGCGACAACAAAAAACCCCGATCACAACCAGCATGAACCCCCGTTTCAGGGCACCATCGTGTTCGTCCGGTTTGGGCGACCCCCACCATCTCGTACTCGTCCTCGTCCTCGTACTCTTGCTCGTCCTCGTACTCGTACTCGTACTCAGCAACGCGGTACTCGTACTCGATTGATGCTTCCGAGCCGTGTCTTCGAGTAGGAGTACGAGTAGGAGTAGGAGTAGGAGTAGGAGTACGAGTACGAGTACGAGTGGGAGTACGAGTACCGTTTCACTGAGTACGGGTATGATGGGGCCGATCGATACACTTTCGTCTAAAGTGGGGACGTGATTCCCGGAGGGAGAAATCCCTACCGACGTGCCAACTTGTTTTTTCCCCGACGGCATTCGGTTAGAATGCCCCTGCGGTTCTCCGCTGTTGGCCGCTTTTCTCCGCTGTATCTCGCTTTATCCCTAGGAAACGGGATAGTCGCCCCGCGGACGGGGACGACGGAATCCACCGATTCTCCCGGCAGGTCATTCGTTAATGAACTCATGAGCCACGATCGGAGTTCGCTGTGAAATTGGCACTTCGTTCCCATCCGCGACACATTCTGCTTGCCATCGCGAGCTTGATGCTCTGTTGCTGTACTCAAGGCGACCGCGAAGGTCAATCTGCCGAGCCTCCTGGTTCTCCAGAGGAACAAGCGAAGCGCGAAGCGAGCCTGAAGACCATCCTGCGGCTCCTGCCGCCGGATCGCACGAGCAATGGCCGCGTGTCGTTCCTCGATGAAACCTTTCAGGATTGGCTCTCGCGGACGGGAGAATTGCCACCTGATTTCGACCAGATGCCTTCGATCCCCTGGCTGCCAGACCCCTTGGTACTGGACGAAGGAACCAGAAACATTCCGGTCACCACCGAGGAGCAATGGCGGGAGAAACGGGAGTGGATGAGGCGTCAACTTCAACACTACATCTCGGGAACTCGTCCTCCCGAACCTGACCGAGTCAAGGCGACCGTGTTGCGGGAAGAACTGGATGGCGATGTCACCCTTCGCATGGTCCAGCTGACCTTTGGACCGGAAGACCGCGCCAAGCTGACGCTCGAACTGATGATTCCCCCCGGCGATGGGCCATTTCCCGTCTTCCTGACCCAGTGGAATCATCGCGAGTGGGCTGAGGTGGCCGTGCGGCGGGGATACATCGGCTGCGTCTACGCGGGCGCGGATAGTAATGACGATACGGAAGAATATTCGGAAATCTGGGCCGGTGAGTACGATTTCACTCGGCTGATGCGCAGGGCCTACGGGGCCTCCCGAGCGATTGATTACCTCTACACGCTACCGGTGGTCGATCAAGATAAGATCGGCATAACGGGGCATTCCCGCAATGGAAAACTGTCGCTGATGGCTGCCGCCTTTGACGAACGGATCACGGCCTGCATACCGAGCAGTGGAGGGACCGGCGCGGAGGTCCCCTGGCGGTACTGCTCGATCAATTACGACATCGAGGACATCGCCCTATTGAGTTGCGCGCAACCAAGTTGGCTGCACCCACGACTCCGATTCTTTATCGGTCGCGAGGACAAACTGCCGGTCGATCAGAACCTCTTCATGGCCTTGATCGCGCCGCGTGGATTGATGCTCAGCACGGCCATCAATGAAGGGGCGAGCAATCCGTGGGGCATTGAACAGGCCTATCACGCCACACAGAAGGTCTATGACTATCTGGAGGCAAGTGACCGACTGGCCATTCGATCACGCCACGGCCTACATAGTGTGAGTGCTCGTGACATGGAGGATTACCTGGACTTCTTCGACCATGTTTTCGGACGCACCGATCGAAAACCCGAGAATCGACTGTTTTACGAATACTCATTCGATCAGTGGCGCGAGCAGAGCGGAGAGGACATCCAGGCGGAGGACTATCCCGAAAAGGGCCTGGATGACTTACTCGACGACAGCGCAACGGATGGACGGATCGGCACGGCGGACCAGTGGGAGCGCAAGAGATCGGAGATCCGAAAAACATTGCAGTGGGCGCTGGGAGACGAACCACCGGGAGTGACCAACCCGGGACCGAGACGGTTTCGACCGGGTGGGGCAGGTGAAAATCGCGTGGGCTCGTTTCTCGAGCGGCCACCGGCCACCAGACGGATGGCGCGAGCGGCCATTGCCCCGTACAGCGGTTTTGGAGATCAGCTGTTTGGTTATCTCTACTATCCCGTCGATGAAGAGGACAATCCTCGTAGTGACAACCTTCCGGTTGTGATTTATCTGCACGAATTTGATTATTCGAAGGGCTTTAATTCCTACCATCAAGCCCCCGATCTGATTCAGCGAATGGTGGCTGAAGGCTATGCCGTCTTTGCCTTCGACATGCTCGGTTTCGGCAATCGCATTGAAGAGGGGACTCGATTCTATGAGCGTTATCCCCATTGGTCCAAACTGGGAAAGATGGTCGTGGACGTGCGAGGGGCCGTCGACATGCTGAGCAACCTGCGGGGAATCGACTCGGACCGTATCTTCGTGGCCGGCTATTCGCTGGGTGCCACGGTGGGACTGTACGCCGCCGCCCAGGATGAACGGCTCGCCGGCGTCATTTCCGTGGCCGGCTTTACGCCACTTCGCTTGAGCAGGGTGGAGAAGGGGATTGAGGGGATTCAGTCCTACTCCCATTTGCACGGCCTGTTGCCCCGGCTTGGATTTTTCGTGGGGCACGAGGCGCGAGTACCCTACGACTACCATGAAGTGCTGGCCAGCATCGCTCCGCGACCCGTCCTCGTGATTGCTCCAACCATGGACAAAGATGCCGTGCTCGAAGACGTCAAGGTCGCTGTCGCGGAAGCCGAAAAGGTCTACCAACTGTACGACGCGGCCGAACGACTGCAGCTCTTGGTGCCGGACGACTACAGTCGCTTCTCCGACGAGATGCGAGAAGCGGCCTATCAATGGCTGCGAGATCGGGCGGCCGAGAGTCCGTGAGCGGAGCGTCCATTGCAAGCCCGAATGCGCCAGCGAGGAATGCTCGGGCCAGTAGAACGTGTGCAATTGTAAGGAGTAAGGGTGCGAGTAGAGGACTGTGAGTTGAAGGAACGAGTTCAGGGAATCTCCCCAACCCATTCGGCTCCGGCACGAGTCCCCAATGCTCGCCAGACAGCCAAGTCGATGGTGGCCGCCACGGAACGGACCGAGCCGTCCATGTAGGAGACGTGTACCAATCCAGCGTGATAGCTACGCGCGGTCACAGCCGCAAACGTCACCCGACTGGCATGGGTCCCCTCGCGCCATGAAGTGAAGTCGATGTCTCGCCCTTCATACAAAATACGGGTTTGCGGACCAAACGTCGTGGTGAATCCGGTCTGGTGCACCACGCCATCCGCCCACTCCGTGTGCCCCGTGTCTTGCATCAGAGTCTCTCCCATCACGTCGTCACCCCCGAGCCCCACGAGAAATTCTGGTGAGGTGGGTGGGAGCGGGCCGGGATCGCTCGAGTCGCGTTTATAGGGGGTATAGGCCTTGACCTCCGCCGCGCACAACGTATTGCTCAACCCATCAAGAAAATCCCTCGGCCGCAACGCACTGTTCGGGAAGAACGAGCCATCACCTCCCATTCCCGTCGTGGGGTCAAAGATCCTCCAGGTCCCCTGATTGAAACCGTAACTCATTGGATAATCTCGGGGGGTACCATCAGGCCGAGTTCGAACGACGTCGTTCCGTTCGCTCGGACAGAGGTACGTACTGATCCGCATGATGGCAACGCCTGCGTTGACCGGGTCGGTATAGGGCAGGCGAAAATCGATTTGACGCTCGATGTTCGCCCTTTCCAAGAAAGGAAGAAGCCTGGCGTGAACCGACCAGGCCCCACCTCCCCGCGTCGTTGCCCCCGGCGCAATGACATAACTGGGCGGAAAACTCCCTTGAACATCAGCGTAAAGATGCATGGCCAGAGTGATTTGCTTGAGTTGATTCTTGCACTGCGTTCTTCGAGCGGCGTCTCGAGCGGCCTGGACGGCGGGCAACAGAAGCCCGATCAACACACCGATGATGGCGATGACCACAAGCAACTCGACCAATGTAAATCCGCTCGCCTGCTGGCGGCTCCTACCCGAACTGGCCTGCCTATCCGGCCGAATTCCTCCGGACTCTCGAGCCACGATGTTAGATTGCCCGCCTCTATTCATCGAAATAATCCCCTACTTGGAAAACCGAATCGCCGGTATTTTGCACGAACCAAAACTTATTTTTGGCCACTCAAAATAATGTTGTTGGCCATCCTAAATCCAAGGGGGTGAGTTTGTCAACCGTAGCGGGCGACCATGACAATGAGGGGGTTCGGGTGCTCCGAAGACACC
>JBJHCD010000315.1:0-6709 GCA_050485845.1 Pirellulaceae bacterium
ACACACAATTCCCTGATGCCTTGGCTAGCAGGACCGCCAAACTGGCCGCCAGCGTGCTGCAACCACAGCCACCACTGGCCGGCAAGAGGCTGATCAACTGAGAGTGCGAATGCTGGCCGGCCATCGACGACCGCAACCGCTCCATGGCCGACCGCAGTTCGGTCGCCAAATCGGAACTGTCCAGAAACTCGTCCGCCCCCTCCCGCATGACCCGCAGCACCAATTTGGGATCGGTGGCCGGACCAATCAAGAAAATCTGACCCGGACTTTGCGTTCGCAGGGAGCGGAGGGTGGCCATCGTCCGCTCGATGTCCGACGCCAGCATCAAAAAGATTATTTCGGCCGGAGTACCATCGCGGATCGTGGCCGCTAAGGCGGCTGATGCATTCTGCAGCGAGACCACCGACGAAGATGGGCATTCATGGCCCATCTGAGTTAGGCTGGTGCGCAATTGCTGCGCCACGGATTGGTCGTCACTCGCCACAAGGGCACGCATGGTCGATTAATCGCCTCCGCATGTACGGAGGCACGCTGAAAAGGCTTATGGGAATTCAGTGCGTACCGCCGCGTTGTGGCAGAACGCCCCGGTCGGCACCCCACCTCGTACGGCCACTTCTATCTTAATGTACCAGCTCGCCTTGGAAATCGCTCCGGGCTTCGGGACAGAATTGAACTCTCTCGAGCCTTTTTTTATGTCAAGGTACGATTTTTCCTTTGAACGCACTCGCTGGATCGGCTAGAAATAAGGGTCGGCACTTACTGTCCCGCCGTTTCAGCTGGCCCACCCCACCTGGATTGATGGTGCTGCTGGCTCCCTTGCCACCCTCACCCCAGCTCGATTTTCCTTCCTCCGCCCGTTCACCTGTTCCTGCCCATGCCCATCTCCTCCCCGGCTACCGAGTCCTCCCTGGCTACCGACGTCAGCTTTTCCGCTCGGCTTTCTGATCCCTGCCCGACCTGCCCGAGAAAGCGGAGGGGAATGGATGCCCGAGTTCTCGGAGCCAGAGTTCTCGGAGCCAGAGTTGCCGAGGGCCGTGTTGCCGAAGGCCGTGTTGCCGAGGGCCGGGTTGCCGAAGGCCGTGTTGCCGAAGGCCGGCGGCGAACGGTTTTCCCTCTGGCCGTTTTCCCTCTGGCCAATTCGCTGTTCTTTGCGGTCGTGTTTCTGGCGTTGATGTCCCCGTTACGGGGCGAGGAATCACCAGAGCTGGACGTTGACCAGAATTTACCAGCTGGGTGGGAACGAGCCGCTCGGATTCTGGAAGAGTCATGTCGGGACTGCCATGGAAGCGTCGATCCGGAGGCTCATCTCGATCTGACTCCTCCCCTGACCTTGACTCAGCTCACCGAAAACCGCCGAATCTGGGAGAAGGTCCATCAGCGAGTTCACGCGGGAGACATGCCTCCGGAGGAGATGGAACCGCTCGAGATCGATGACCGAGTCTGGCTTTCCGAATGGATTCTGGAGACGCTTCGGCAAGCCGCCTACGAGCGGCGGGATCAGTCGGCTCGGTCCTTTCTGCGGCGACTGAATCGAACGCAGTACAACAACACGATCCGCGACCTGTTGGGAATTCACTTTGAGGCGGGGGATGGCCTCCCCGCGGACGGTGCCGGTGGGGAAGGGTTTGACAACGCGGCGGAGACGCTGTTTCTCTCGCCGATTCACGCCGAAAAATACCTCGAGGCCGCTCAACAAGCACTCGAATATCTCAGCCGCGACAATCGGGCTCGCCGACAGCTGATGGTTGCTCAGCCGAGTGACGACCTGGCCGAAGACGATGCCGCTCGGACCATACTCGCTCGTTTCCTCCCTCGAGCGTTCCGTCGCCCGGTGGCGGACGAGGAAATCGACCGGCTCCTGGGGATGTTCCAGGTGGCGAGAGAAGAGGAAATGTCCTTTGACGAGGCGATCTATTATGCCGTTTCGGGGGCCTTGATCTCGCCGCAGTTCCTATTCCTCTTGGAGGAGCCTGTTCGAGGGGACGAGCCCCGGCCCGTGAACGCGCATGCACTGGCCAGGCGCCTCTCTTATTTCCTCTGGGATTCGATGCCGGACAACACGCTTTTCGACTTGGCCGACAGCGGGGAATTGCTGGAGGAGGAGGTGCTGCTGGAGCAGATGCGGCGGATGCTGAAGGATCCCAAGGTCCGCCAGATGACCGACAGTTTTGTTGGGCAGTGGCTGGGAACTCGAGTTGTAGGGCGGGAAGTGAACCCGGATCCCGAACTGTTTTCTCGGATCATTGACGAGGATACGGCGGCATTTCGTGAAGAGCCGGTGATGCTGCTGGAAGGGATCCTTCAGGAAGACGACAGTCTGCTCGACCTGATTTCCGCTCGTTACACCTATGTGAATAGCCGGATGGTTCGGCATTACGATCTTCGCGGACAGGTCGACCAGCAGGGGATCGTGCAGCAGTTGGTGAAGCGGGAGTTGCCCGAAGACCATGTCCGGGGGGGACTGGTGACGATGGCGGGCGTGTTGACCTTGACCAGCTATCCGAATCGGACGAGCCCGGTTTTGCGGGGCAATTGGATTCTCGAGCATTTGCTGGGGACGCCCCCCCCGGAACCGCCCCCCGGCATTGAGCCGCTGAGCAGCGAACCGCCGGAGGACTTGGCGGACAAGAGCTTGCGGGAGCGGCTGGAACTTCATCGCGCCGATCCAACTTGTGCCGGTTGCCATCAGCGCATGGACCCGCTCGGCTTCGCGCTCGAGAATTTCGATCCCATCGGGCGCTGGAGGGATGACGATGACGGGCATCCGATCGACGCCTCGGGACAGCTTCCATCAGGCCAGGAGCTAACGGGCCCCCGGGAGCTGAAAGA
This sequence comes from Pirellulaceae bacterium, assembly GCA_050485845.1. Classification (GTDB taxonomy): domain Bacteria; phylum Planctomycetota; class Planctomycetia; order Pirellulales; family Pirellulaceae; genus JBJHCD01. Next base: position 2,830 of record JBJHCD010000315.1, read on the forward strand.
GGTGTTGCTGGAGCATCGAGACCTGATTATTCGCAATCTCACGTCGAAAATGTTAGGTTATGCGTTGGGGCGGGGCCTTCGAGACACCGATTACTACTACGTTGATCAGATTGCCGGCCGCGTGGCCGAGTCGGAATATCGGGGGCAAGTCCTGATCGAAAATATCTTGCTGAGCGATCCCTTCTTGAAACGTTGGGACCCGGAAGAAGAGTGACATTCCGAATTGACGAGAGAGAGGTGACTGAAATGGCCCGATTGAACACTCAGCCGATGTCTCGCCGGACGATGCTTCGAGGAACCGGAGTGGCCTTGGCCCTTCCGTGGTTGGAAGCGATGCGAGCCGAGCGACTGCTGGGAGCACCGGACTTGTCGGCCAATCCACCGGCTCCTCCTCGACTGGCGGTGCTCTTCATGCCCAACGGCGTTAGGGAGGACCAGTGGACTCCGGAAAAGACCGGTCGAGACTATGAGCTGTCCGACACGCTGGAGCCCTTGTCGGCTTTTCGTGACAAGCTCCTGGTACTGACGAATCTTTGGAACCGGAACAGCCAACCGGGTGACGGCCATTACGTCAAGACGGCCGGCATTCTCACTGGGACAACGATCAACAAGACGGTCGGTGTCAACTTGAACTGCAACGGGGTCTCCATGGACCAAGTTGCCGCTCAACACCTGGGCAAGGAGACGCCTCTTCCCTCGCTGGAACTGGGAACCGAGCCGGTACAGACCGGCGTGGATCAGGTGGTCGGGTACACGCGAGTTTACGGAGCCCATATTGCCTGGCGCGGTCCGACCAAGCCGCTGGCCAAGGAGATCAACCCTCGGCTCGCCTATCAGCGGTTGATGCGAGCCGGCACGCAAGGCGAAAAGTCCGCTCGACAAGATCGCCGTCTGCTCGACCTCGTGATGGAAGACGCTCGGCGACTCCGTGGCGAACTCGGTTCGCTCGACCGGCAGCGAATGGACGAGTATCTCGAGTCGGTCCGGTCGTTGGAACAGCGGTTGGATCGAGTGGAGAATTCACCGGGAACTCCCTGGAGTCCCTTGGCGTCACTCGACCAATTTGAAGCTCCACCCGAAAACTACCCACCCGAACGTCGCGGTCGTGGCCGAGGGCGAGGGGGCCGGCGGCGAGAAGGGGGAGAGCAAGGGGAGCGAGAGGAGGCGATGGCCGATCAGCATACCGAATATGTCCGGTTGATGCTTGATCTGATGGTCATGGCCTTCCAGACCGATTTGACTCGAGTTGCCACGTTCATGCATGGCAACTCGGTCAGCAACATCAACTTCTCCTTCCTGGATGGCGTATCGGGCGCCCACCACTCGCTGTCCCATCACCAAAACGATGAAGACAAGCTGCGTCAGTATCAGCGGATCGCTCGGTGGCACATTGAGCAGATGGCCTACTTCATGGAACGGTTGGAGGCGATTCCCGAGGGAGAAAGCAACGTGCTGGACAACTCCCTGGTGCTCTGGGCTTCCGACCTCCGGGACGGCAATCGCCATGACCCGCGGAACCTGCCCGTGTTGGTCGGTGGAGGCGGGAATCGAATTCAAACTGGACAGCACCTGAGCTACGACAAAGACACGCCGCTCTGCAATCTCTATGTGTCGCTGCTGCAGTCGATGGGCGTTCCCGTCACGCAGTTTGCCGATAGTACGGGACCGCTGCCGGGAGTGTTGGAGGGGTAGTTTTCAGTTTTCAGTTTATTTCGTTGCTGATTTGGATAGGCGGAGTTCGGGGGCGAGGATGTGGTGACTGCCCGGTCACTCGGAATTTTTATCCGGTGGGGGGAGGTGCTGCTGAAGTAGCTCCGTGATGTCGGAGCGATGGAAGGGCTTCCGCAATACGGTCAGTGCTCCCAGGGCCTTGGCGAGTGGCAGGTAGTCGACGCCGGTTTGGTAAAAACCGCCACTGATGGCAACGATCCTGACGTTCGAGTCGAGTGCTCGGAGTTCTCGGATCGTCTCCAGCCCTTCTTTGTTGGGCATGATCAAGTCGCAAAAGACTAAGTCGGTCGCCGCGTCCTGAAAAGCCCGCACCCCTTCGGCGCCATCGGCGGCTTCGGACACCGAATGCCCTTCTTTCTCGATCGTCCTCCGCATGAAGTAACGCACCTGGTCGTCGTCATCGATCACCAGGATGTGTGCCATGGCCGCTGATCCCCCTGAAGTTCCGCTGATCCGGTCATTCTAAACGTGGCTTTACCCAAACACCAGGGTGTTGACCATCCAAAGGTGGCAAAATCGCTTGCTGGTCCTCCGAGTCGCCCGAAAACCGGCCTTCGCCCCTCGGAAGGTTCCTGCTAGAATCCCGGTCCGCGCCAGGAAAGGTTGTGGAGACGCTCAACGAGCATACAACGGGCAACGGCAAAGCTTTTTCGCGTTTCTGACATGCGAAATAGGTGCCGTGGGACGGCGAGGCAGGCAGCGCGCATGCGGTGGCAACCTCGCCCCAAGATGGATCTTGCTGCCATGAGAGAACCTAGAATGTATCAGCGGCTACTGGTTGGCGTACTGGCCTTCGCCTGGGGGCTTGCTTCCCTGAACAGCGTCTGGGGGCAGGCACCAGCAAACCGTGGCGAGCGAAATCGAGCCTCCGGGGGACCAGGGGTGTCGGCCGGGCCAGGAGCGCCGGCCGCTCGAGATGCAGCCCGGCCCGGCAATTCCACCTCGGCCAATCAGGCCTCGGCAAACCGCGATCTAACTCGCCTCCCGTCGGAAGGTGCGGATCAGGAGCGTCCCTTGGGGGCGGCCACCGGAGATCAATCCGGAAATCCCGCCGCCAATCCAGGCACGAATCCCTCGGGAAATCCCGGTAATCCGGGAAATCGTGTCGGAGAGGAGCGGCTGATCAGTGGTCCTCCCAGCTGGTGGCCTCTGCGGGAGGATCACGAAAAATACCTCGATGAAATCCTCGGCTATTGGGAATACAACACGGCGCAGATTACTCGATACGAGTGCAAGTTCACTCGCTGGATCTACGACCCCGCGGCCGTTCGCGCCGACTCACAGACCGGAGAACTTCCGGCTCGAGAAATCTCGCAGGGCGTCATCAAGTACATGACCCCAGCCTCCGCGATGTACAAAGTCAACAAGGTTTATGGCTACCGGCCACCCGAAGGGGACAAACCTTCCCGCTATGACGAACTTGACTCGGACCGGTTCGGAGAACACTGGGTCTGCGACGGCGAATCGATTTTCGAGTTCGATTATGGCCAGAAACTACTCAAGCAGATCGTCCTCCCCCCGGAAGCTCAAGGGGAAGCCATCAGCAAGGGGCCGCTGCCGTTTCTTTTCCGAGCGAAGAAGGACGAGATCAAGGAGCGTTTCTGGATTCGGGTCATCACGCCCGAGGGAAAGACGGGCGAGTATTGGTTGGAAGCCTATCCTCGAACCCAGGAAGATGCCGCTCACTTCAAGTTCGTGCACATCATCATTGACCAAAAGGAGTTTCTCCCCAAGGCATTGATCCTGTTCAAGCGGAGCTTCACCGAACGAAGTCCCGCTCGCGAAACGTTTGCCTTCGAAGAGCGGCAGGTCAATTTGACATGGAAGAACTTCCTGCAGGGGCTGCAGGTCTGGAAGCGTGACTTCTTCGCCCCGGCCGTTCCGGATGGATGGAAGAAAGTCGTTCAGCAAGTCGAAGCTGGTCCGCCTCCCGATGCCGGCAATTCCAGCGATGTTCCTCCACGCGGCCCGATCCAGTCGCGACCGGACGGCGATCGCCCCAATCAGGCGGCTCAACCCTCCGGTGCCCGCACCACTCGCGGACCTGCCCCGACGAGGCGATAACCTGGGTCCGTTTCCAACATTGCTCGCCCCGAACTACACGCCTCCTGCCCGCCCGTGTCGCGACAACTCTCCCACGAGTTGACGC
>JBJHCD010000316.1:0-6705 GCA_050485845.1 Pirellulaceae bacterium
GGTCAAGCCGGCCAAGTACTTCATTTCCTCCGTTTCGAACTCCCCATGTGCCAGCCGGTCGGCCACCGCCGCTTCCAGCCGGTTGAGGGAAATCTTGCGGAGGGGACTTGGACGCATTACGTCGGGGCTGAGCTTCTCGCGAGCCGCCGCGAGGCGCGAACGAGTCAGCTCGCCCGTGGGATCGGTGTACACCTTCTTGGTCAAAACGCCATCCGCGTCCACGATGACTCCGGCAGGCTGCACCACGCCTCCCAGAATAAATCGAGGCGCGAAGCTGGCTGTGACCAAGGCGGCTAAAGCAAGATTCACGAAGAACTTAAGCCGTCCAATCGACATGCGAAGGTACCTCCCAAAAGCGTCGGCTCACGCCCACAAACACGGTGAAGCTGAAGTTGTCCGGTACGCCCTTCGCACGACATCGCTCGGATCAAGCCAAGCCATGCGAGGGGCGTTGTTGGTCGAAGAAGCAGGTGAAGGGCAAACAGCAAATCCCTGGGGGAATCAACCGGCCGAATGATCCACAGCCAGGGATTCCCCCAGCGGGCGTCCGAACGGAAGTGACCCCCTCCACGAACCACGAACGGGCCGAATTTGCCGAGAAGCCTTTCCTCCCCGATCTTAATTCGAGAAAATGGACAAGGCAAGAAAGATAAGCAAATAACGGCGTATCTCGGGATTGTGCAGCCGAGAACGCCGCTCTTGACGGCTGAAACCCACCTAACGGCGAGAGCCGGCCCCCGCTATCTCTCGGGAGCCCTTCCCCGGTTTCGGTGGCGAGGTCACTAGGCGGTAATTTCCCGAGCCGAGCAGGTCATCCAGGCGAGCCCGGAGTTCCCCGGTGACCTCCACCCGCAATCGTTGAGCGCGGAGATGGACCTGAGTTCCATCTTCGAGACCTAGCACCAGTTGGACTTCACACGGGCCGGGATACCCGCGAAGGATTTCCCGCAACTTGACCAGTGTCTCCGCCGGATGAAAGCGGATGTCGATGCGAATCCGAATTCCGGTCATGTAGCGGGCGTCGAGTTGGTCGAGCGGGACCAGTTCGTTGACCACCAGGTTCGGTTCATCCCCGCGACTCTTGTCGACGACTCCCCGCGCAATCAGCACGGCATCCGCTTCGACCAGTTGTCCCATCTTCTCGAATTCGTCGGGCCAGAGAATGCAGCGGACGGCCCCTTCCATGTCCTCCAAGTCAAAATTGGCGAACTTGGTCGGATTCCCCGGACGGCTGTTGCGGGTGTGGGAGAGCTTGATGGACGAGAGCATTCCTCCGAGAATCACCTCTTCCCGATGCTTCAGGTCAATGAGGTCCTTGGTCGTGTGGGATCGATAGGTGGCCATCGTCGGCTCGTATTCGGCAAGTGGGTGGCTGGTGAGATAGAATCCCAACACCTCCTTCTCCATGGCAAGCCGTTCGCGTTCCTCGAATTCGGGGACATTCGGCAAGGAGATGGTGGCGGTCGATTCGGGGGAATCATCCGCCAGTTCGCCAAACAGCGATTTTTGACCACGACGCCGATCTTCCTGAGCAGCCGCGCCGGACTGAATGGCTCGATCCACGACTTCCATCCATTGCCGCCGATTCCCACCGAATCCATCAAAGGCACCCGCCTTGATCAGGGTCTCGATAATGGCCCGCGAAACATCGACTCGCTCGCAGAAGTCAAATAGATCTCGAAAGGGACCATTCTTTCGACGTTCGCCGGCAATCGTTTCCGCGGCGGCGCCGCCACATCCCTTGATGGCCGAGAGACCGAAAAAAATGCGTTGATCGGCCACCGAAAAGTCCGCGTCGGAACTGTTCACATTCGGGGGGACCACCGCAATCTTCATTCGCTGGCAATCTTCCAGATGTTCCACCAGCGAGTCTTTTTTCTTGAAGTTCCGCGCGGGAATGTCTCCCGACAGCAAGGCCGCCATGAACTCGACCGGAAAGTGGGCCTTCAGGTAGGCGGTCTGGTAGGCAATCAAGGCGTAGGCCGTGGAATGGCTCTTGTTAAAGCCATAGCCGGCGAACTTGGTAATCAAGTTCCAAAGTTCATCCGCCTCCTTGACGGTCAAACCTTTCTCTTGGGAGCCGGCTAGAAACTTCTCTCGGTTCGCATCGATCAGTTCCTGCTTCTTCTTGCTGATCGCCTTGATGCAGGTGTAGGCACTCGCCAGCTCGATCCCACCCAGGCGGTTGAGGATCCGCATCACCTGCTCTTGGTAGACCATCACGCCGTGAGTCTCTTCCAAGACGTCTTTCAGCACCGGATGTTTGTATTCGGCCTGCTTCTTGCCATGTTTGACGGCGACATAGTCGTCGACCATTCCCCCTTCCAGCGGACCGGGGCGGTAGAGGGCATTCGTGGCAATGATGTCGCGGAAATGATCGGGCTTCATGCGTTGCAGCAGATCGCGGATTCCCCCACTTTCCAGCTGGAAAATTCCCTTCGTCTCGCCTCGGCACAACAAAGCAAATGTTGCCTTGTCGTCCAGGGGGAATTTGAGCGGATCAATTTGCCGGCCCGTTGTCTGCTCAATCAATTCCACCGCCTTGGAGAGGATGGTGAGATTTCGCAGGCCGAGAAAGTCCATTTTCAGCAGGCCGGCCGCTTCGACATCTCCCATGGACCACTGAGTAATCACGTCCTGCTTTCCGGTCACTCGACCCAGCGGCACGTAGTGGGTCAGTGGTTGATCGGCGATGACCACCGCCGCGGCATGCGTCCCCACGTTACGAGCCAGTCCTTCGATGCGCTGAGCCAGGTCGATGACCTCGCGAACTTCCTCGTCTTGCTCGCAGGCACCTCGCAAGTCGTCGCTCTTCTCCAAGGCCTTGGCCAGCGTGATTCCCAGTTCCTCGGGCACCATCGAAATGATCTGATTCACTCGACTGATCGGCAGCCCCAGCGTGCGGCCGACATCGCGAATCGCGGCTCGAGCCGCCAGGGTCCCGAAGGTGCCGATCTGGGCGACGTTGTCCTCGCCGTACTTTTCCTTTACATAGCGGATCACCTCCCCTCGACGCTCCTTGCAGAAATCGATGTCGATGTCGGGGGCTTCTCGCCGGCTGGGGTCCAGGAATCGCTCAAACAGCAAGTCGTACTGAATCGGACAGACGTGGCTGAGATACAGGGCGTAGCAGACAATCGCGCCGACGCCGCTGCCGCGGGCCGTGGCCGGAATTCCCATCTCACGGGCCTTGTGGACAAAGTCCCAGCAGATCAAGAAGTAGTTGGGAAAACCCAACTGGTTGATCACCTCCAGTTCGCGGTCCAGCCGCTCCATCACCACCGGCGCTAATTCTTCCCCATCGTACATCTCCGGGTTGTCCGCGTAACGCTCTTTCAGCCCGTTGACGCACAGTTCCCGCAGCATCTCCTCGGCGGTTTGTCCCTTCGGCAGCGTATAGGTCGGAAAGTGACGTTTGCCCAACTCCAGGTCGATGTCGACGCTTTCGGCGATCTCCTGGCTCCGCGATACCGCATCCTCCAGACCCGGGAATAGCTGATACATCTCGGCCGGACTACGTAGATAGTATTGGTTGCCGTCCATCCGCATCCGGTTCGTGTCCGTGCGAAACTTTCCGGTGTTGATGCAGAGGAGGACATCCTGGGCCTCCGAGTCGGCTGGATCGACGTAATGCGTGTCGCTGGTGGCCACGAGCGGAAGGCCGACTCGCCGAGCGATCTCGACCGCCCCCTCCAGCTGAAGACGCTGCACTTCCACTCCATTGTTCATGATCTCAATGAAGTATCGATCGCCGAAGAGTCGGTGAAACCATTGGGCCACCTCGATCGCCTCTTGAAAGGCTTGCTCTCCATCTCCCCCTCGGAGAATCGCTCGGGAAAATTCGCTGGAAACACAGCCGCTCAGACAGATAATCCCCTCGTGGTGCGCTTCCAGTAGTTCCTTGTCGATCCGGGGTTTGAAATAAAACCCCTCCAACATCGCGGAGGAGGCCATCTTCACCAAATTGCGGAATCCGGTTTGGTTCTGAGCCAGCAGAGTCAGGTGGTAGCTGGCCTCCTTCATCGATCCTCCATCCCGCGTGAACCGACTGCCGGGGGCAATGTAGGCCTCATACCCGATGATCGGGTTGATTCCCTCCCCCTTGGCCTTCCGGTAGAACTCCAATGCCCCATGCAAGTTCCCATGGTCCGTGAGGGCCAAGGCGGTCATCCCCAATTCCTTGGTCCGTTTGATCAACTTGGAAATGGGAGCCGCGCCATCCAGGAGACTGTAGTGACTGTGGCAGTGAAGATGAGTAAAGCGGAGAGGGGGCGATTCCATCGAAGCCATGGTTTCCTTCCAGCGTCGGCCTGAGAGCCGGATGCACGCAGTCTCGGGGGGCCTCGGCCAGGCTCAAGAGATTGGTCTGGTCCCAGAGGGAGATTGGGGATGTCCGGAGCCCATTCAGAATACAGAGCCGCTTCCCCGGCGGCAACCGTTACCGCGCGCCGGCATCCAACGCTTCGCGAACTTTCCGCTTCAGCCCCGACGGCGTGAATGGTTTTTCCAGCACTCCCGTGTCGCCGTCTCGCGGATTCTGCTTGGCAAGCATGTCCGAGGTATAGCCGCTCATGAGGAGCACCTTGGTCGGATGCCCCCTCTTGCGAAGTTCCTCCACCAGAGCTTGTCCCCCCATCTCGGGCATGACGACATCCGTCAAAATCAAGGCGACGTCCGTGGCGTGTTCCTCCAGCATGTCGATGGCCGCTCGGCCATCCCCTGCCTCGAGCACTCGATAACCAGCTCCCTCCAAGACCAACTTGGCAATGCGGCGAACACCATCCTCGCCTTCGACCAGCAGGATCGTTTCCTTTCCACCGGAGATTTGCAGGTCCTGCATGGTGGACTCTTCCTCCTCGGGTTCCGTGGCCACCGGGAAATAGATATCGAAGCGAGTACCCCGGCCCAGTTCGCTGACAACGTCGATAAACCCCTCGCTTTGCCGGACTATACCGAAGACCGTCGCCAACCCCAGGCCCGTTCCCTTTCCCTCTCCCTTGGTCGTGAAGAAAGGCTCAAAAATGCGACTCTGAACCTCGGGGGGCATCCCCGTGCCGGTGTCGGTCATTCTCAAGACGACAAACCGACCTGGTCGAGCATCCACGACCTGGCTGGCCCGCTGGGGCGTCACACTCACGTTCCCGGTTTCGATCGTGAGTTTTCCCCCGCGAGGCATGGCGTCTCGAGCGTTCACGGCCACGTTGATCATGACCTGCTCCAATTGTCCCGGATCGACTTTGACCGGGCTGATGTCAGGGGCCAGACGGGTGGTGAGGATAATGTCCTCGCCAATCAGCCTCCGCAAAAGTTTCGCGATATTGTCCACCAGGGAATTCAGCCGCATAACGCGGGGGGAGTGCGGTTGCTTACGGCTGAAAGCCAACAGTTGTCGCGTCAATCCGGCGCCACGCTCGGCCGCTTCCAACATGGTTGCCACCATGTTCCGTTTGGGATCGGTGGAAGGGAACAAAGGAAGAAGCGTTTCCCCATAACCGCAAATCACCGTCAGCAGGTTATTGAAGTCGTGAGCGACCCCACCGGCCAATTGTCCGATCGCCTCCAGCTTTTGACTCTGCTGAAGCCGTGCTTGCAGGTTCAGTTGCTCGGTGATGTCCCGCTTGACGGCCACGTAATTCACGACGTTGCCTCGAGCGTCACAGACCGGTGAAATAGTCGCTTCCTCCGTGAATAAAGTCCCATCCTTGCGGCGGTTGACGGTCTGCCCCTTCCAGGTCCTGCCACTGGAAATTGTCTCCCACATCTGTTTGTAAAAGACATCATCCCGCAAGCCACTCTTGTGAATCCGGGGATTGGCTCCGATCACCTCGGAAAACCGGAATCCCGTCACCGCCTCGTAGGCCGGATTGACATACTGAATCGTCCCCTCGGGATCGGTGATGATCACGGCATCCTGAGTCTGTTCGATGGCCGCCATCAGGCGATCCCGTTCGAGTTTCCCCGGGATGGGTGAGATTGCCCGCTGCGGGCATGACCGCCGGCGCGACTCCTCTCGGGCGAGCGCCTTGCGGATGACACGTTCCCAGTCCGCTTGTGCCACATGGCACCGATGCAGTACTTCCTGAACCCCCCGCTCCAACAAGCGGCAGGCTAGCTCCAGGTCGTCCGTCTCCAATAGCACATAGTCCCGATGATGGTTAGCCCAAGTTTGTCGTGCAGGGTGCAGTGGAGAACTGGGGTAAATGGAAAAAATAGAAAAAGTGATGTGAGTGGAAAGAACTGGTTGCATGGGTAGGTCCCTTTGCGCCGACAATTCTCTTTGTGAGGAACAGCCGCATCCGACCCCATTCGCGGGTCTTGCTGTTTGGACCGGGGGGCCGTGATGCCGATCCGTGGCGACATGTTGGGAGTCATTGGCTCGCGGGCGAGCCCACGCCACGCCACGAGGACACCGGCCGCGCGGCCTGCCGACCGGTGAAGCGGCTTTTCCTGGAAATCGCGGAATACTCCGGAGGAGTCTGGGGAGATTCCGCTTGTCGTTCCCTGACGTATCTGGATAATCCGACCTCCTCAGAGAACACGGAATTTCGATGACTGCTTACCCCATCCAGCCGTCAAGTCACAGGGACCGAGGTCAGGAGTCACCTCGGTATCGCTGTGAGATCGCCATGTTTTCTCCACTAGGCCGCAACCGAATCTCGGCGGAAATGTCACGGGGGCCCTTCCGGCCCGTGGCCAGTCCCCGCT
>JBJHCD010000317.1:0-6704 GCA_050485845.1 Pirellulaceae bacterium
ATCCGACTCCCCTCATCCGATTCCCGGTCCTGAAGTTCCACCACGTACTGGTCATCCGCCGCGCGAACCTCCAGATTTTGCAGGGAGGTCGTCAGTTCGACATGGGCCCGAGCGTCAGGGAGTTGCATTTCGAAGCGAGTGTCATCGCCGATCTGTCGAAGCCGGACACCCATCTTCAGCGTGATGGAATGCTGCGACTGCTCCTTTCCTCGCAGCCAGCAGACGTAGCCGGGAAGTTCCCGATCAAAAGTCACCACCGCCTCGCCAGAACCTTCATATTGGATGTCCTGCAAGATAGCAGGATGAAGTTGTAGGGGGACCTTCAGCGGCCGCTCCGCATCCCGCAGCAACAGGACCTGCGTGCGAACTTCAATCTGTGCCACGCTGCCGTCCGCCACACCCTGAACGCGAGTCTCCTGAAGAATGTAAGGGGGGGGAACCGGCCCCTGCATCCGAAGATCTTGCTGGTAGAGTCGCTCAAATTCCTCGAAGGAAAAGTCGGGGACCAAGACCAATTCCCCGTCACGGTCCCAAAGAAAGACATCCGGCTTGACGTTCCGCAATCCGAATCCACGCGGCGCCCCCGAAGGCTCTTCGGCCACCGGCGGACTGGCGGGTCGATCCAGCAAAGGTTGCCCGAACGCGGGACCCGTCACGGCCAGAACGATGACGAACAGCCACAACCCGAATCGGTTAGTAGGGGATGAGACACCCAAGTTCACGAGCAGCGATAGGAGATGGAGGAGAGAAAGCGGGCCCCACGACGACGGCCTCCCGCGTATCTCCCTTTAGTTTAGGCAGGTACCGTGAAGATTGAAAGCAAGGTAATCTTTAGGGCCGCCCCCACGAGCCGCTTCTCGGCACCATCAAGCCACTCAATCGATTCAGAGCAAACAATCGGCGAAACCGTCGCCAAGTACGCCACGGCTCGAGACTGTCACATTTCAAGGGGCTGGACGCCATCTCGGGAAAAACACCACCATGCAGGATGGCATCCACTCCACATTGGGGCCCCGCAAACCAAGTCGATATATTGTCGTTGGAGGGGCCCCGAGCGGACATTACCTGGCCGTGGCAGCCAGGATGCCCAGCACCTCCGCGTGTAGCTGGCTCGTTCCGGCAGCCAGAAGTTGGGGGCGAGTCAACTCGAAGGGACTCCCATCCACCCCGGTCAAAGTCCCCCCTGCCTCCTGGCAGCAGAGGGCGGCGGCCAGCACATCCCAGGACTTGACACTGGTGGCCCAGTAACAATCCAACCGGCCGCAGGCGACATAACAGAGATTCAACGCGGCGGACCCCAGCCGGCGAACCGCCCGAGCATGATGCAAGACCTCGATAAACCAAGCCACGTCGAGTGCGTCGCGAGACACGTTGGCCGGCAGACTGGCCGCCACGAGCGCCTGGTGAAGTTCTCGGCAATCACTGGGCCGAATGGGAGTTCCATTCAGATAGGCCCCTTCACCTCGAGCTGCGTGGAAGACTTCCTTCAGCGTCGGGTCGTAAACGACCCCGCACAGGATCTCTCCGGACTTTTCCAAACCGATGGAAACGGCATACCCCGGCATCCCGTGAGCGTAATTCACCGTCCCATCCAGGGGATCCACGATCCAACGAAATCCGTCCGCGGCGTGGCCGCTCTGCTTCTCGGCACTCGGAGATTCCTCACCAAGGAACTCATGATCGGGAAATGCGTTTCGCAGGTATTTTTCGATGGCCTGCTGAGCCGCCAAGTCGGCCGCCGTCACCAGATCCTTGGGGCCTTTCTCGCGGGCTTGAATTTCATGCTGCATCTCGACCAGCAATCCCCCCGCTTCCAACGCCGCCTCGCGTGCCACCTGAACATATTCCCGCATCGACATCGCCAAGCTCCCTCCTCGCAGCAACCGTCCCAAGTGACGTCCCTTCCCGACGGTTCCCCGCTGGGCAAAGGTCACCGATTATAGCGACTCGAGAAGGTGAAACGGAGTGGGGAGGAGCGGTTAGCGATTAGCGGTTTCGTGTTCAGTAACCGTTCGGTAGTTCAGGCCATTTGCATTTTGCACTTAAAGCGGCCTGCCCCCTCAAGCAATCCCAAACCCCCTCTAACCCACAGCGCGAACACCACTTAATCAGCGCATTTCTCCCGGAGTTCCCCCGGATCGCATCGTTTTTTTTCACCGTCAACCATCGCACTTCTTGCCAGGCCTCCCCGAGCACTCGTTACAATACTCGGCGTCAACACTACCAAACCGCCTCCACTCGCACTCGGCTTGACCATCCCATGACATCCACCTCCGACTCCCCACCGAAACACCTCTGGCGAGTCACCCCCGAGCAGGCACAGTTCGACTCGCCAACCTTCCGAGTCCAACTCCATCCAACTCAGCCCTGCCGCGGTGCTTCCGTTCAGCCGCTGAGCGACAATGCTCCGGCCGACCTTGACCGATTGGGCCCCCTCTTCCGACTCGCCCCCCCCTGGGGCGAACGAGAAGAGACCCTATCCGACCTTTATGGTCGAGTCGAGGACTTGGTGATCACGTACGAACAACAGGCTCCGGGGACCGTTCGCCCACAGGTTTATTGGCGTATCCTCTCCCCCAGTAGTCCCAAACGGCTCGGCATCGAATACGTTCTATCGATGCAGACCGATCGACTGGAAAGCACCCCCTCCTGCGGAGTGGTCTCCCAGATCCTCGGCCCGGCGGAAGTTCGGTATGCGAGTCAGGTCGAAAACGCCGATTTATTCGAAGGTTGGGGATCGATCAACCAGCAGTCTGATTCCGCCTCCTCGTTCGCCGCGGCGGAGGGGCTCCCCTGCGTCCTGTTCCGACCGGCGGGAGTCGAGTGGAGCTATCTAGAGATGCTCTATCCAGGGGATTTTACCCAGGTCGAATTCCTCCCCGACTCGTCCCCGGCGGGGATCCGGATTCGCTGGCAATTGTTCGCCGAATCCTTGGAAAAAGGAGTGATTCGTCGCGCCCGATTGCGTGGATTTGTGATTCCCCGTGAGAAAGATCTCGAAGTCGCGAGACAACTCTGGAGTGACTTCCTGGTTTCCGAACTGCCACTCACCACGTGATTCGTTTTCGCATTCCCATTCATTCCTTTTCATTCCCTTGGAGGGAGAAAAACGCCATGTCACTCGAGCTGCGTCAACGTCTCTACTCGGAACTCGATTCCATCTGGCTGATCGACCCGCACACGCACATCAACGCGCTCCAGCCCGCCTCGGAGAATCTGGCCGATATCCTGGGATACCACTATTACACCGAACTGGCACACTCCGCCGGGCTGGCTCGAGAAACCATCGAAGAACCGGGACTCGCGCCACGAGAAAAAGTTCGTCGCCTGCTGGAGAACCTGGGCCCGATTCACAACACAATCCAGTATGCCTGGTTTGTCGAGATGGCTCGGACACTATTCGGTTTTGACGAACCGGAGATCCACGACGGCAACTGGGAACAACTCTACGACTTGGCTTCTTCGAAGTGTGCCGAGCCTGATTGGGAACAGCAGGTCTTGAAGTCCAGCAAGCTGTCCGGCGTGTTCTTGACCAATGATTTCGACGACCCATTGGAGGGATTTGACACCGAGTTCTACATCCCCTGCCTGCGAACGGATGATCTCGTCTTCCATTTGGCCAAGCCCGAGGTCCGCGAGCGATTGGAGAAGGCGACCAAGCAGGACGTCACCAGCGCGGCACGCCTGCGGGAAGCCCTCGGCCAACTGTTCCAATACTTCACGGCCCACGGAGCCCGAGCCTGCGCGATCTCGCTTCCCCCCGACTTCTCACCGCAAGCGGTCAGTTTCAGTCGAGCGGAATCGGCCTGGGAGGAAGTGATCCGACTCGGCGTCGAAGCCTCGGAAACTCAGCGAAAAGCCCTCTCGCATTTCGTGTTTTGGACGCTGGCCGAGTACTGTGCCGAATATCGGCTCCCCTTCGACCTGATGATCGGCGTGAATCGACGGGTCTATGAGGAAGGGGTGTTTCAAGGACAGGACTTGTACGACAGCCGAGTCTCCTTGATTCAGTACAAGTCTCTGCTGAATGCGTTTCCCCAGGTGACGTTCCCCATCTCGGTCTTGGCCAGCGTCACCAATCAGGAATTGACCAGCTATGCCTGGATCTTTCCCAATGTCGTCACCAATGGGCACTGGTGGTACTCGAATACCCCGGTCTTCATTGAACATGACACGGGGGCCCGCCTGGAGGCGGTGCCGCAAACGAAGCAAATCGGTTACTACAGCGACATGTACAAGCTCGAGTTCGCGCTACCGAAGTTCAACATGTATAAGCGGCTGTTGGCCAAGGTGTTGGCCGAGCGATTCGTGATGGACCGTGGCTGGACCGAGGAACAGGCCGTGGCCCTGGGTCACCGCGTCTTGCGGGGCAACGTGGAGCGAATCTTCGGGATCGAATCGAGTTCCTGAACGTGAAGGGCTGGCGCTACATTCCCCTGACGGCCCTGGGGAAATCGCCATTCCCCCCTACCCTGCGGCGAGTCCTTTCAGCGAACTTTTTTTGATATTTTTCCTCCACGACGCGAACCTCTCGGCGGGAGCTTCGTCTAAGTTGTCACCAGCCGGGGTGGAACGAGTTGTTCCGCCTCGTGCTGTTCCGCCTCGAGTTGTTCCGTCTTGTGCTGAAGTGAATTCGGACTCCCCGCAGGTGGAGTGGGCCAAGCAGGCCCGTCCCCAGAGGAGAATCGGAGGCGAATTCGTTCAGATTTCGCCGACGGACCTCGCCGAGATTCCGAAAAAACCGAGAAAATTGGAAAAAAATCCGAGTTGCTTGGTGGCTGGAGCCGTTGTAGGATCGTGGGGGCCGAGAGGCTTCGGATCTCGGACCAGCCGAGTCTGATTTTGAGTCTGTTGTTTTGTATTTTGTTGTTTGGTGCTAGTTTCTTAATCTCTCTCAGATGCGCCATCGGCGCAGGAGGGAAAGTGCAATGTCGACGAAGAAGAACACCCTCGTCCAGCAAGTAGTGACCGTCTCCGCGGTAGCGGGTGATTTCGTCGCCAACGCAATTGCACGCTCCCATCACCTCCTGCGTCTGCTTCCCGGCCAATCTTCTGGCCAGCGGCGCGACTCCCTGTACGGGCTACCAGCGGGGAGACGGATGAAAACGCGACATGAACGAACATTTGTCGCGTATTCATTGCCCGAGTTGCAATTCGGCATGTGTCACCATGCCCGGCCGAATTGGACTTGGTGGAGTTCGGCACAGCCAGTGCCGGTCCCGCGATTCGGATGACGAGACGTTCCTCGGGACGTCCCGGAAAAATCGCTGGCCAAGGCGCGTAGCCTTACTCCACGCTGCAGTCGCCGCGATGGTTTCCCGCGCCCAAGATAGGGTCTTTCCCATCTTGGATCGTCGGGACCCGACGCGGATCGACCGTGGTGGTTGCATTTTCCGCCAACGATTTTTCGATCGCCTGAGAGAGAAAGACCATGTCAACGATGACTGCTCCCACGATCTGGGAGGCTCATGAGCCGGCAGGAGGCTCCTTGGATGTCGATTCGGCAAGCCGGCGGGCGGAGCGACGGCCCTCCCTGGCGGCAGGGGAACTCGCCCCCGGCACAGAGATACCCGTCAGCGAAACGGCCACGCTCGTCCTGGCCGCGCAGCAGGGTGACCGAGAAGCACTCGGCGACCTGTTCCAGCGGTACGAAGGTCAAGTGATGGCGGTGGCGCTGCGCCGTCTGCAGAACCACGGCGAGGCCCAGGAATTGTGCCAGGATGTCTTCGTCCAGGTGATGCTGAAGATCGGACAACTCCGCGAACCGGACGCCTTCGGGGGATGGCTTCGAGCCATCACGCAGCGGATGGCCGTCAATCGGCTGACTCGTCAACGTTCGGTTCAGGGGATGGACCCGGAATCGCTGGAGTCCCAGTGGGGGGATGACATGACTCCCGACCAACTGGCATTGGCGGCCGAGCGGAAGGAGTCGGTCCGTGCCGGGCTGTCACGCCTCGGGCGACTCGACCGCGAGACGCTGGTGGCCTTCTATGTGGAAGGACAGTCGCTGTTGGAGATGAGCGACGAGTTCGGAGCACCGCTCGGAACCATCAAGCGTCGACTGCACGTCGCTCGAAAACGATTGGCGAAGCAAATGGAGTCGCTGGTCGCGATCTGAACTGTTGCGATCTGAACTGTCGCGATCCGACCTGTCGCGATCCGAACTGTCGCGATCCGAACTGTCGCGATCCGAACCGTGGCCAACGTCCTCCGCCGAATCTCAAGGGGCTCGGCGGAGAGACGCTTGGCACCAGACTCCCCATCCAATGATCATCAGAGTCCCGCCTATGGGCACGATGGCACCCCAAAATCGGGCTCCAGAGAGGGTGTAAGCGTAGAGGCACCCCGAAAAGATCATGGTCCCCAACACGAACAACATGGCGACAACCTGCAGACTTCGCCTGGGGGCCAGGGTGAGATGAAAGGCCACCCCCGCCAACGCGAGCGCGTGATACATCTGGTAACGCGCGCCGACCTCCCAGTTATCGAGTCGCCTTTGTCGCTCGGCCTCCGGCCACTGCTCGGCCAACCCTTCCAGCCCATGCGCCCCGAAAGCCCCGAGGGCGACGGACAGACCTCCCAACAGCGCGGCGACGAATAGCCACACGGACAGTTCGTTATGAACCGAAAGGGGCCTTCCCCCCACGCCGAGCGACTTGGAGGCGGGGCGTGAACCTTCTTCCTCTCCCGCGCGGTGTTCATGC
>JBJHCD010000318.1:0-6697 GCA_050485845.1 Pirellulaceae bacterium
GTCCGCAGCAAGGCAGCCGATGTCATGCGGAAACGGCAGAAATGTGCCCCAACCAGCTTGGAGAGGCTGAGCGAGATTCATCACGAGCCGACAACATCCGACGATGCCGTCGCCGTCTGGCGACAACTATTTCTAGAGGCCGTCCTGGCCGAGGTTCTCACCCAGGAATCACTGGAAAACCGACAGATCATGACCCTGCGGCTCGTGGAAAACTACTCGTCCCAGGAAATCGCCGACCAAGTCGGACTTTCCGTCCGGATTATCCGGTATCGGATCAATTCCGTCCGCCAACGACTTCGCGAACGAATCGCCTTTTACTCGGGCGAAACCGTGGAAGCCGACTCCGCGACTAGCGAGTCGTCCCCCGAGAATTGAGCCCATCATCGAGGAACGGGTCACCATCGAGGAGCCGTGCACCATCGAAGAACGGAGCACCATCCAGGAACGGCTGGGAGGGCTCGATACCGGAGCCCCCTCGGCTCGCTCCTCTTCGCTCGATACTCAATCTCCCTCCCCGATATCGACCACGAACGTACTCTGAATCAGATCGATCTCGGCCGATTCATGGGCTTCGAACCGAGCACAAAACTCATCGAAGCGATTGACCAGCGTCGTGGTGAGCTCGGCGAGCTTCCGCTCGTGAAGCAACTGGGCCCCTTCATCGGCCAATTCAGAAATCTCCACGTACAACGTCCCATGCTCGTCCCGCAAGTCCAAGGCTCGCTGAGCAAAGCGGGGGGGAACATCCAACGGATCCTCGAAGTAGCCGTAGGCATCCTCCAAGGCGAAATGCAGGGCTACTTTGTCACGCAGTTCCTGAAGCATCTCCACAAATTCCGCACACTGGCGCGACATGGAGACCGGGTGCCGCACAAACTGCCGACACTCGCCCAATAGTTGCCACAGTTCCTGGTGAACGTCCTTAATCTCCTGGAGAAATGCCGCGTTGATCGTCACGGTGCGGGTTGGTAAAGCCGTACTCATGGCAAAAACTCCTTCGCTCGATATCGAGCAATGTTGGGACGCACACGGTTGAACGATGAATTAACTGCAAAGATGAGACCAAACGGCGGCAGTCAACTCATCCGGGCTTGCGCATGACCCGCTGACCATATTCCGTTATAGCGCAGTGGCTCCACAAAAAGCAAGGAAAAAGTAAGCCGCGTCATTCCTCGGAGCGAGCCGGCATGACCGGCTGAACCCAAGCCTGCTCCAGCTGACCTTCCAGCGAGGGATTGGGATGGGGTCGGGATGAGGTAATGATGGCTCGCACATACAGCTCATCCCCCTCGAGAACGTATTCGGGACTCTCCCCCTTCGTCTTGTGGAATACGCGACCGACATCGTCGGAGTAGCGTCGAGTGACCGGGAGTTCGTTCCCCTCCGCATCCAGTACAGGCCGACTGGTCGGGTCGAAACCTTGGCGAGTTCCCACAAATTCGGTGGTATATTCGACCCCCTCTTCCGCCTCGATTTCAATCCGCAACGTCCCGGATTCGGGATCCCAATCAATCTGTTTCAGCTCGACGCCGCTGGAGGCATAGAAGTCCCCCGCATAGATCGCTCGCAACAAGGTCTCAGGCTCGAGTTCCTTGGCAAGGACCATCACCCAACCCCGCCCCGGCGAGGCCCCCCGGTTTCCGAAATAATTGTGAGAATCGTCGGTCGCCAAGCCGTAGAGCGGGGGAAGCTTCAATTCGGCGATTCGAATGGTGTTGGCAATATCCCACATCCGCTCGAGCGAAGCATGCACGGCGTCACCGAGCTGATTGACGGAGGGATGTCCGTTGTAGATTTCGAAGAAACGCTCCTCCGGGACATACGCCATGTCCTCCGCAGTCACGGCATAACCGAAGTTGGGATGGTTCAAGTGAGCCAGGATGGGGCGCCTCAGCCGCCGGGCCTGCTCCTCAACCGCCCGGAGATTCCGAGCAATCGTGTCCCGCACGCTCTCCCCACCTTGAGGCCGAATGTACTCTGCGACATTCGTGGCATTGATGTGAATCGGAAGGCTTCGGTGACTATCGGTGATCTCCTCCGCCTCCAGAAGCAAAAACTCCCCCGGTCGCTCGAACAGGGGACGAAACTCCTCCAGTGTCTTCAGGCGAATCTCGGGCTCTCCCACACGCTCCCGCCGCTCGACCCAGTCCTCTCCGAACCGTTCCAGATACCGATCGATTCCTCCAATCGCCCCCCTCTTGGCTGGAGTGTCCTCGGAAATCCAGCGTTCCCCCCGACTGAGAATGTTGTGGTCCGAAAGGGCGAGAAAGTCGTAGTCGTGGCGGACATACCAATCGACAATCATTTCGGGGAAGTCGTTTCCGTCACTCCAGAGGGAATGGGTGTGCAAGTTCCCTTTGTACCAGCGTCCCTCGGAGGATTGGTCATTCTCCTGGGCGGCCAGCGAAGCGGCCAAGCAGGCGAGGATCATGGGTACAGCAAATAGCCACTCGAGGGAATTTCGCGGTCTAGGCGTTTGGGGCATCGAATCGGTGCTCCTTTCGTGGACAGTTGGGAGGTGAACTCGCTCGACGGAACGAATCCTCATTGAACGAGAACGGCGCGCGGGAATCAACTAATGCGATCGAAAAGACGAAATGGGGTCGCGGAAAACTCGCCTTGACTTTTCCCGAGTTTTTCTGTTATTCCCCCTCTCCCGTTTGGATTGTCCGTTGGGACGGCGAATGTTTGTTCGTCGGCTACTTAAAGATCCCACGTTAGGGAGTATCGTCGTGCGGTACCTCGCTCTTGCGGCTCTGTGCATCTCACTGGTCTTCTCGGTCGCGGTCCTTCCGACCTGGGGGCAGACGCCGCGCGCCCGAACTCGCCCCATGGCGGAACCGGATTATCGAAATTCGGAGACCGTGAAGTCCGGGCAACTGCGACGCAGTGAACAGAATGTATCGGGGACGCCTTACTTGTTGGTGGACCGCGAGTCGGGGTCTCGCTTCTTCGTGGCTCCCGAAGACGATGGCATCGACCTGGACGCCTTTGTGGGAGAGGAAGTGGAAGTGCGAGGGTACTTTTCCACCACCGCCGATGGACGGCGGCGGAATTTCCTCGTCACCTCTATCGACGCGCCTTGGGAACAGCCGCATGTTCGCTCGGCGGGAGCCCGCATGGTGGGACTACCGCGCGAGGCCGATCGGGAAGCTAGCCGGCTGGATTACCAGGAGCCGGCTCGACTTACACGCCAGACTGCTCAAGCCACGCAAATCGAAGACTTGGGTCCGGCACCCGAGTTGTATGACGAGTACTGGGACGACGGCTTGGTGGATCAATGGGGCCCCGCGCCGCTCCGTCAGTCCCCCGCCTGGAACACTCGGGAAATGTTTTGGGCCCGAGGTGAATACTTGCATTGGTGGCCCCGAGGCATGCAGGTTCCCGCTCTGGTCACCACAACCGGCGGTGGCCCGTTGCCGGCCCGAGCCGACGCGGGGGTACTGGGGGAACCGACCACCCGAATCCTGTTCGGCGAAGAGGAGATCAACGATCACGACATGTCCGGGTTCCGAATCCGGTCCGGATTTTGGCTCGACCCGACTCGTAGTCTGGGAGTGGAAGGGGAATACTTTTTTCTCGACCAGAGTGGCACCGAGTTCTTCACATCCTCGCCCGGGAACCCCGTGATTGCTCGCCCCTTTTTCGACATCCGCAACGGCCAGGAAAACGCCCAGCTCATTGCCTTTCCCGGCGTGATGCGCGGAAGTCTCGGAATCGAGGCGACCACGAAGATGCAGAGTGCCGGTGGCCGGTTCCGGGTCAATCTGGGGGAAGGGTCGCTGGACTGTCTTGATCCCTCGTACTGCAACGTGTCGGGGATGAGTGGCACCAGCTATCGCATTGACGGCTTGCTGGGCTACCGCTACTTCCAACTCGAAGATTCCATCGCCATCACCGAGAACGCGACCTCTTTGCTCTCGACTCCCGGGTCTTTCCACATTCGCGACCACTTCGAGACGCGGAACGAATTCCATGGAGGAGATGTCGGCATGACCTACGAGGTCCTCAGCGGACCCTGGATGCTGGAGATGCTGGTCAAGGTGGCTGTCGGTAACAACCGCCAGATTGTCCGAGCAACTGGACAGACGCGAATCACCGAGAACAACACCACCTCGACCCATCCGGGAGGTGTTCTGGTTCAGCGGAGCAACCAGGGGGAATTCAGCCAGAACCGGTTTGCCATGCTCCCTGAACTCGGCGTCAACCTCGGCTATCACTTGACGCCGAACTGGCGAGCGACCGTCGGCTATTCGCTGCTGTACCTCGGGAGCGTGGTCCGCGCGGGGGATCAGATCGACCTCGACGTGAATCCGGACCTCTTTCCTCCGGAAGTTTCCCCCTTCAGCGGTCCACTCCGTCCGCAAGTTCTTTTTCGCGAATCCGACTTTTGGGCTCACGGCTTGAGCGTCGGTCTCGAACTACGCCGCTAAAGAAGATTGGCTCTCTTCCCCTTCTTCATTCCTGCCGGCCGCTTGATCGGTCTGTGGCGGTCCGGCAGGACTTTAGGGATTACGCAAGGGAGCCAACCAGCGAAAGTTGGTCAAAAGGCGGTTTCTCTGCAGGTTGCGCAAACCCATCTCCGATAGATTCGAGTGTCCTACGGCTCGTGGCCCTTGGGGACCGCGAAGCGGCTGGCTGAACGACCATTCGTTCCCGCCCCGCTCGAAGAACGTCCGCCCCGCATCGGACGTCCATTCTGCCGCAGGCTCGCTTGACCCTTGTTGATGGGAATCTAGATTGATGCGCCGCAAAGCCGAGCGACGTCCGTCGTTTTTCGACGCCTTGAATGACATTTTTTCCAGTGCTCGTCAACGTCAGCAGCGTCGAGCGAAAGCTCGGCGAGGACGCCGTCCCGGCTTCGAAATGCTGGAAGACCGGCGACTGCTGGCGGTGACCGATCTGGCGATGATTCAAGGCTTGGTCTTCGAGGATCAGACTGGCGACGGCTACACCGTTGGGGAAGAGGTGGCCGGCGTCGAGATCAATCTGTACCTCGACGATGGCGACGGCACGTTCGGTCCCGAGGACATTCTGGCCGCCACGGCGGTAACCGATGGCAACGGCATCTATCGCTTCGAAAACCTGGGCCCCGGCGATTACTTCGTCTCCCAGCCGGCCCAGACGGTCGGAGCCTCCTCGCTGGCCAATCGGACGAGTCCGCTCATCACCATCACGGCCGAGGACGCGGCAGGAACGGAAGTCACCATCCTCGACTCCTTCGAGGAAACCGCCCAATCCGTCGCCGTCTCCTCGGCCGGCTCGCTGGTGGAAGGCTCCAGCGTCATGGCATCCGAGGCGATTGGGGGAGCCCGCGATCTCTTCCTGGAACTGACTTCCGACACGGGGACGCTCGACCTGGACGTCAATGGTTTTGCTCCGGGGAGAATCGAGTTCCAGTCCAGCCCGACGGCTTTGGGGCAACGGGTGATCACTTGGGATGGCCCGGATGACGATCCCTTCAACCTCGATCCCACCGGACTAGGCGGCGTCGACCTGACGGCGGGCGGAGTTGCCACCTCCTTGAGTCTCACGGTCGGGGCCGATCAGGCGGGTGGCGAGGCGGTGGTGCGTGTTTACACCGACGCGGATAACTACTCGACCGCCACCTTTGCCATTCCCGATTCGGCGGGAGCCGCCACGGAGACATTGGCCATCCACTTCAGTGACTTTGTCATCGTGGAGGGATCGGGCGCCGACTTGACGAATGTCGGTGCCATCCAAATGGAGATCATCGGCAGCGCCGGCTATGACGGCCAGGTTCGCAGTTTCAGCACGCTCGCCCCCACCGTGCTGAATCAGGACTTCGACAACCTGGACAAGATCGACCTGCAGTTGACCAAGACGGCCGACACCCTTACTCCCGTCCTCGAGTCGAACATCACCTTCACCATCACGGTGACGAATCTCGGAGAAATCACGGCCACGGGTGTCGAAGTGACGGACCTCCTGCCGGTCGACCTCGACTATGTCACCTCCACCCCCAGCCAGGGAACCTATGACGCGGTGACCGGCTTGTGGGATATCGGCGCCATTGATGTCGGCGAGGAGGCGACGTTGGAGTTGGTGGCATTCGTCGCCACGCTGGGGGCCAAAGTCAATACGGCCGAAGTAACGGCGGCCGATCAACCCGACGCCAGTTCCACGCCGGGAAACAACGACCCGGACGAAAACGACCAGGATAGTGTCACCATCGTTCCGGCATCCATCGATCTCTCCCTGACCAAAACGGTCGATGACAGCACGCCGGCACTGAACTCCGACATCACGTTCACCATCGTGGTCTCCAACGCGGGCCCAGGTGTCGCCACGGGGATCGAGGTGACCGATCAGCTTCCGGAATGCCAGACCTTCGATACGTCGGACCCAAGCCAGGGGACGTATTAGTCGAACACCGGCGTGTGGATTGTCGGCACCGTGGAGGCAGGGGAATCGGCCACGCTGCAATTGATCGCCACCGTGGATACGATGGGGGCGAAGGTGAACACGGCCGAAGTCACGGCGGCCGACCAGCAAGATGCCAGCTCCACGCCAGGGAATAATGACCCCGACGAAAACGATCAGGATAGTGTCACCATCATCCCGGAAGGCCTGGACCCCGACTTCATCGACCTCGCGCTGACCAAGACGGCGGACGTTGAGCTGCCGGCTGTCGGCGACGACATCGTGTTCACAATCACCGTGACCAACCTGGGGT
>JBJHCD010000319.1:0-6695 GCA_050485845.1 Pirellulaceae bacterium
ATTCGAGACAGCATGCTCTACCTGGCGGGCGAACTGAACCTCGAGATGGGAGGCCCGGGCTATCGGGATGTTCGGCCCGAGTTCCTATCGGGAACGACCTACTTTGAACCTCTGGATGCGCTCGGGGTTGCCCAGCAGCGGAGGACGGTCTATCGGTTTTCACCTCGGGGCGAACGGAGTGCACTTCTCGACACATTCGATTGCCCCGACCCCTCCGTCACCACGCCACGGCGGCAGATTACCACCACTCCGCTCCAGGCCATGGCCCTTTGGAACGACGAGTTTGTACTGCAGTTGGCGGATCGGCTGACGGAACGCGTGCAAGCCGACATGTCGCGGGAGACAATGGTCGCGGGGGACGAAAGCGTCCCAGCGACAACGGATGCCGATGCCTTCATTCGCCGGCTGATTCAATACCTTTTTCAACGTGAACCGACCGAGCGCGAGTTGTCGGCGGCCCAGGAATTGGTGAGCGAACATGGAGGAATGTGGTTGGCTCGAGTGCTGCTGAACAGCAATGAATTCGTGGTTGTCGAGTGACCGGGGTATGAAATGACAGCGAACTTCGAACGGAATAGAACCGTGAATCATTCGACCAGTCGGCGAGAATTCCTATCGTGGTCGTCGCAGGGACTGGGTGCCACGGCCCTGGCGTCATTGCTGCTGCGCGATGGACTTTTGGGAAACGAGATTGAGTCACAGGTGCGGCGTGGCGATGGTCAATCGGCCGGCCATGGGGGGCCCGCGGAGCGGCTTTCGTCGCCTTCGACGGGACTGCATCATCCGGCCCGCGTGCGCCGAGTGGTCCATGTCTGTTTGATCGGAGGACTCAGTCACCTCGACTCGTTTGACTACAAGCCGCTGCTCGTCAAGCGACATGGCCAACCGCTGGGGAGTTCGGAAATGCCCGATATCTTCTTCGGCCAGGTGGGGCTCCTCCGGCGGCCGGATTGGAAGTTCCAACGGCAAGGTGAAAGTGGACTCTGGGTTTCCGATCTGTTTCCCGAACTAGGTCAACTGGCCGATGAACTGACCGTGATTCGTTCCATGGTGGCCGAGTCGGCGAATCACACTCCGGCCCTGTACGTCGAAAATAGCGGGTTCCAATTCAGCGGTTTTCCGTCGATGGGAAGCTGGTTGTCCTATGGACTGGGAAGCGAGACGGACGAACTACCCACATTCGTCGTCTTGCCCGATGCGCGGGGCTTGCCGAATGGAGGCGCTTCGATGTGGTCCAGCGGATTTCTCCCCGCCGAACATCAGGGGGTGTTATTCCGGGGAGGCGACAATCCGGTACGGCATCTCCATCCAACTCGCCATGTCCCCACCGAAGCCGAGCGAGCTTCCCGCAAGTTGCTCGAACAGGTCAATGCCTGGCACGCGGAGCGACTGGAACATGAACCCTTGTTGGCCGCACGGGCTCGCGGGTATGAGCTTGCCGCTCGGATGCAGCGCTCGATTCCCCGCGTGACGGACCTCCAGCGCGAGACCGCGGCGACTCGGCGACTTTATGGCTTGGATCGGCCGGAATGTGCCGACTTTGGGCAAAACTGCCTGTTGGCTCGACGGCTGTTGGAAGAAGGGGTCCGCTTTGTGCAACTCTTCTCTGGCGGTCCGATCGGCGGGAGTCCACGAGTCAGCTGGGATGCTCATGAGAACGTGCGCGAGAACCACGAGGCGGAAGGGGTGCGGATTGATCGACCCGTGGCGGGCTTGTTGCGCGACCTGCGGCAACGAGGTTTGTTGGACGATACGCTACTGCTGTTCACCACCGAGTTCGGCCGGACACCTTTCGCTCAATCGGCGGCGGATCAGGTCGGCCCGGGACGTGATCACAATCGCTATGGTTTCTCGGTCTTTCTGGCGGGAGGAGGCCTGCGGGGCGGCCTGGCGCACGGGGCCACGGATGACGTCGGCTGGAAGAGTGTCGAGCATCCGGTGAGCTGGCATGACTTTCATGCCACGGTGCTGCATCTGTTGGGAATCGATCATCGCCGCCTCACATTCTATCACAATGGGATCGATCGCCGTTTGACCAATGTCCATGGCCACGTCGTGCACGACATCCTCTCCGCTTGAGTTGCTCGGGTCGGTCGCGCCGCTTCAATCGCTCGAGATGCAACCCGGTTGTGATCGTGGGACACCGATGGAATAATGCGGCGTTGGCGAGCGAATTCGCTCGGATTCATCTTTGAGGAGCATCTATCAAAATAATGGGCAAAGCCCGAGGCGTTTCGGCGTCGCGGCGCGGTTGCCGAGGAGTTCCAGGATTATGCCGAAGTTGACCGTGGAGGGGGTGGGTGAGTTCGAAGTACCCCAGGGAAAGCGATTGGTGCTCGCCCTGAAGGAAGAGGCGGGTGTCGATCAATTGCATGCCTGTGGAGGCAAAGCGCGGTGCACGACCTGTCGAGTGGAGTTCGTTGAGGGGGAACCGGGAAAGATGACGGTGGCCGAGCGGGATGTTTTGGCCGCTCGGGGGCTCTCCGGCATCCGGCTCAGTTGCCAAATGCTTTGCGAGCAGGACATGACCGTTCGGGCCATCAGCCGGCTGGAAGGAAGTGGCCGAGCCGATTCGGGGGGACATCCGGCCACGGAGATCGAACCGGCCCCGGAATGGGTCGAAAAGTAGTTTCCAGCCCCAGATTGTCGGCGCTGAACTGCTGGCGACACTGAACTGCTGGCGACACTGAACTGCTGGCGACGCTGAACAATTGTTGGCGCCGGCCTTTCAGCAGGGCTTGCTTTTGGGCAGCGCTGCAACCACCGGAATGAGAGTGGGCGGATTGAGAGTGGGCGGATTGAGAGTGGGGAAGCGGCGAAAAACCCAGAATTGAAGATCGAAGGGGGACGAAGCCATGACGAACGAGTCGCTGAAGAACGAGGCTAAGGCGAACGAGACGAGGGGAGTCGCACCCGAGCGAGGCAACACCGAGCGGGGCAGCACCGACCCACTCGCAACCGCGACCCGTGATCGAAGTCGATATCGATATCGAAGCCGATGCGGACGATGGTGGCTCCTGATCGTCGCGATCGTCCTGGTGGCGACACCTCAAGCCACTCGAGGCGAGGAACCGGAACCGAGTGACGAGGTGACTCAACAGGAGTTTCGCCCCCTGTTCAATGGTCGCGATTTAACGGGTTGGGTCCTGGTCAACACGCCGCCGGAAACCTGGACGGTTGAAGACGGGATGCTGATCTGTTCGGGAAAACCGATCGGTGAGATGCGTACCGATCGGATGTATCAGAACTTCATCCTGGAACTCGAGTGGCGGCACATGGTACCTCGAGGGAACTCCGGTGTATTCGTCTGGGCCGACGACTTGACCGCTCGAGGCGTCCCGTTTCATCGGGCGATTGAAGTCCAAGTCTTGGAGAATGCCTACGGAAACACTCGGAACTACACCACGCACGGCGATATCTTTCCCATCCATGGTGCCCGGATGACGCCGATTAATGGCCGGGGAGGGAGCCGAGCGTTTCCGACCGAGGAGCGATCTCGACCAAGTCCCGAATGGAACCATTACCGCATTGTCTGCAATGATGGTTCCATCTCGCTGGCCGTGAACGGAAAAGTGGTGACTCGGGGCAAGGACGCCAGCCCGCGGAAGGGCTATATCTGTCTGGAGTCCGAAGGGGGCGTGGTGCATTTTCGCAACATCCAGATCCACGAACTCCCCGATACTCCGATCGATCCCGAGGACATCGCCACGAAGGACCGAGGTTATCGGAGTCTCTACACGGGCCTGAACCTTTCGGGCTGGAACCTGGAGGATGTCGAGCAGACGAGTTGGGAGGTCCGTGATTGGATCCTCGCCTTCACGGATGACGACCCGTCTCACGCGACACTCAGCTCCACGGAGACTTTTGGGGACTTCGGCTTTGTGTTTGACATGCGACCGGGCGACGATTTCCAGTCACTCGACGTGCTCTTTACTGACGGCCAACAAGGTCTGACGTTGACCCCCGACGACTCGCGATGGGGGGCACATTTTCGTGCGGGAGACTGGAATCGCTGGGAAGGAGTCCTCAAGGATCGACAATTGAGCCTCCATTTGAATGGTCAACCCGTCGTCACTGGTCATCCCGTGGAAGGGGAGCCCGGTAGTTGGACGTTCCGTCCGAAAGGCAAATTGCAGATGGCCAATCTCTTCGTCCGGTCCGTTTCGGATGACGATGCCGAAGAGTGACCGGCCTGAGCGAGTCGAGTTCGCCAGCCGAGTTCGCCAGCCGAGTTCGCAGGAAAGTTCGCAGGAAAGTTCGCCAGGAAATTAGCGAGCGAATTCCCGTGGACTGTGCTTGCAAGTGGGCCTTGGGGCTGAACATAATCGAGCCACGTACGTGCTGGAGGGAATGTTTCGAGCGGAGGCAGGCTGCGGGGGTGAGTGGTCGCCGGTAGCTTCCCGTCAGCAAATATTCGTGATCGGTTCCGTTTTTCAATCAGGAGAGGTTTGCAGCATGACACGGTACTTCTTGGCAGTTTTGGCATTGGTCGCTTTATTTGCCGCCTCGAGCGTGGCATTCCAGCCCGAAGCCGCTCGGACGAAGAAATCCATCAAGGAAGTCATGGAAATTGGACACAAAGATGGATTGCTGAAAAAAGTGCTCGACAAGGAAGCGAGCAAGGAAGAGAAAGATCAATTGCTGGATCTGTATATCGACATGCTGGAGACCGAGCCCCCGATGGGCGAGCAGTCCAGCTGGATCATGCTGGCGGGGCGCAGCGTGGTTGCCGCCAGCAAGGTTGCGGTCGGTCGCGAAGGGGCGGAGGAAGAGCTGAAGGAGGCCACGAATTGTGCAGCCTGTCATCGGGTACACAAGCCGGCCAACTGATTTCAGCCGGTACGAAGTGAAATGACGATTATGTTGCCGCGGTCGGACTGTAACTTGCAGTGCGACCGCGGCTCCTTTTTTTCAGCCAGACAACTGTTCTCTCACGGAGTTTCCCTGCACATGATCGGTTCCCGTTTTTCGGTCACTCGATATCGGTGGTTCACTCTGATCTGTTTGTTGTTCGCCATTGGTGCCGCGGGTGACGAGCTTTCGAAACCGTCCAAGTATGCTCCCCTGGCCGATGTGCTCGGGCAGTTGGAAATGTATGTCAAGCAGATTGAGAGTGACTTGGAGTTCGAGTCGGATTATGGCCCGGATGAGCAGGACCGGGTGCTCAAGTCGGCCAACACGGTGATCGCGCTGGCCCAGGTGCTGGGCAATCATGATGAAGATTCGCCTCGAAAGAAGGGAGCGGCGGGGATGATTACCGCCGCCCGTGATGTCTCGAGGCAGGCGGGGGATTATGCGATGGCCAAGTCGGCGGCGGGAAAGCTGCGGGAAGCTCTGTCGGTGGAAACCGGTGAAGAGGTGTCATGGGAACCGGTCGCCGATCTCCAGGAGCTGATGAAGCAGATACCGATCGTGAACAACCGATTGCGCAATGGCGTGAACGGTTCGCGGTTCGCCCGCCTGATCGACCAAAATGCCGGCCATGCGGCGACTTTGGCGGCAATGGCCCATGTTTCAATGTTTGATACCGACTACTGCATTGACGAGGAGGGGGAGGCCCTGTGGCGAACGATCTGCGCGGAAATGCGAGATGCCGCCGCCGCCACGGCGACCGCCGTGCGTCAGAAGGACCAAGAGGCAGCCCAAGTCGGCCTCGCTCGACTCGTCGAAACCTGTGACCGCTGCCATCACGCTTTTCGGGATTGATGCTCGTCTAAACGTTTTCCCGCGTAATATCCTCTTCACGGCATTTCCCATTCGGCTTGTCTACCATCATGAACTCGCAACCTCCTCCACATCCAGCCGACGAAGTCTCGGGACCCTGGTATCGTGGCGTGACCCGGTATCAGTGGCTGGTTCTGCTGATCGCCTCGCTGGGCTGGGTGTTCGATGTATTCGAAGGCCAATTGTTTGTTGCCAGCATGCCCGAAGCGATGCCGGAACTGCTGGGCGAGCAAGCTACCGTGCAGGATGTGGCTTACTACAACAATATTTCGCTGGGAGCGTTTTTGATCGGCGGTGCTCTCGGGGGAGTCCTGTTCGGGATGCTCAGCGACCGCATCGGTCGCACGCGGACGATGATCCTCACGATCTTGATCTACTCGGCCTTCACCTGTGTGACGGCCTTCGCCCAGACCTGGTGGCAGATGGCCCTGCTCCGATTCATTGTGGCTCTGGGCGTTGGGGGAGAGTGGGCCGTGGCCAGTGCGATGGTGGCCGAGGTCTTTCCACCTCGATCGCGAGCCTGGTCGGGGGCGATTTTTCATGGCTCAAGTGTTCTGGGAACCTATCTGGCGATCGCGGCGGGTGAGTTCGTGATTGGGAACCCCGAGTGGGGTTGGCGGTGGGCGTTTGTGCTGGGCGCTATTCCGGCTCTACTTACCTTGTGGATACGGTGGCAACTGAAAGAGCCCGAAGCTTGGACGGCCGCGCGGGAGCGGGCACGGACGGATCACACGCAGGCGACGGGCCGGATTGCCGACTTGTTCGCCATCGAGAACATTCGGGCCACGTTGGCCGGCGTCTGTCTGGCCGCCGTCGGTTTGGCGACATTTTGGGGAGTTCATATTTACGGCAAGGATACGTTGCGTTTGGATAAGCAGCGCGAACTGCTGACCACGGCGGGAGTCGAATGGGAGTCCTCCACTCCGGCCGAGCGGGATGAGGTGCTGGGGCCGCAAGCTCGAGTGGTGAAG
>JBJHCD010000320.1:0-6690 GCA_050485845.1 Pirellulaceae bacterium
TCGTGTCGTGTTCGCTCGACACTTCGCCTGGCAGATCTGGCATGAACTCGATCTTGAAAAGATGCGTGAAGCGACGCAACACCTGATCGGACGCCATGACTTTCGCAGCTTTCAGACCAGCGGTTCTCAGCGGAAGACAACCGTGCGAACCATCCTGGACCTGACGCTTCAGGGGGAGCGAACCGACTTCGGGCAACGAATCACGCTGGAAGTTGAAGCGGATGGTTTTCTCTATAACATGGTGCGAAATATTGTCGGGACATTGGTCGAGGTGGGACGTGGCAAACAGACTCCTTCCTGGGTCTCCGACGTCCTGGCCGCCCGAGACCGGCGCCGGGCCGGACCAACCGCGCCGGCACGCGGCCTGACCCTCCTGCATGTCACGTATCCTTGGTAAAGGACCATCACCCATGCGCGTCGCTCACCTCATCACTCGCATGATTGTCGGTGGAGCCCAAGAGAATACGCTCCATACCTGCCAAGACCTGCGGCAGATTCATGGGGACGACGTCCTGCTGATTACCGGCCCGGCACTCGGCCCGGAAGGAAATCTGCTGGAGAAGAGCAGGGGAGGGGGGGGGGCGGTTCACCTGGTCGATAACCTGCGGCGGAACATTGAACCGCCGCGCGATTACCGAGCCTACCAGGAACTGCTGGGGATCCTGCGGGAATTTCGGCCCGATGTCGTCCACACTCACAGTGCCAAAGCGGGACTCCTTGGGAGACAGGCCGCCTGGAAATTGGGAGTCCCGGCCGTCGTGCATACCGTCCACGGGGCCCCCTTCCATCCCTATCAGTCCTGGGTGGCGCGGCGGTTCTTCATCTCTTGCGAGCGGCATGCCGCTCGGCGCTGTCATCACCTGATCAGCGTGGCCGATGCGATGACCGATCTGCTGGTGGAGGCTCGAGTCGCTCCGCGAGAAAAGTTCACCACCATCTACAGCGGCATGGACGTGGAACCTTTCCGCCAAGCGAATCTCCACCGCGAGACAACTCGACAATCCCTCCAACTGGCTCCCGAACATGTCGTGATCGGCAAGGTCGCTCGGCTCTTCAAACTCAAGGGCCACGACGACCTGATCCAGGCGGCCCGACATGTCGTCGATCAAAACCCGGAAGTCCGTTTCCTCCTGGTGGGCGATGGAATTCTCCGATCCCGCTTCGAGCAGGAGATCGCGGCGGCGGGGATGACGGACCACTTCCGCTTCACGGGCTTGGTCGCCCCGGAGCGGATTCCCAGTTTGATCGGAGCCATGGATATCCTCGTGCACACGAGTCTCCGCGAAGGCTTGGCTCGAGCCCTCCCGCAGGGGCTGATCTCGGGAAAGCCCGTGGTTAGCTACGACATCGACGGTGCGAAGGAAGTCGTGATCCCCGACGTCACGGGCTATCTGATTCCACCTCGCCGAACGGATCTGCTCGGCCAAGCCCTTAGCCGCCTCGCTCGGGATGCCACTCTGAGGGCTCGGCTGGGAGGGGAGGGGAGTCGGCGATTTACCGAGCGATTCCGCCACGAGTTCATGACGGCCGAGATCCGGAAACTCTACGAACGGCTCCTGCAATGAGGTTTCACGGCCGATCGATGCCTCGCGCCGCTCCCGTCGAACGATCCGGCGAGGCTACGCCCGTCCGAAAGGCTTACCCATTCGTGACATTCGGCCGGCAGCCACCCCTTCGGGTGCGTGGGTACCGCCGGCTTTCTCCTCCCCCGAACCGGTTCATCTTTCGCCCTCCGGCTTGTTCGTATAAACTAGACCCCCAGGATAAATCGACATAACGGAAACGACTGGTACATCGTGACGAAATCACGCGACTTCATCGGACCTTATCGGTTGGCGCGACTGATCCGCGTCGGTAACTCCTGCGCGGTGTGGGAAGCGGTCAAGGGGGATGAATCGGAGCGGTACGCGCTGAAGGTCCTTCGGCAGGACCTCCGCGACGATCGCCAGGAAATCGGATATCTCCGCCATGAGTACGAAGTCGCCTACAAGCTGAAGCACCCCAACATCATCAAGATCCACGAGTTCAACACGGATGGAGCCATCGCGTATCTGGTCCTCGAGTTGTACTCGGAACAGAACATGAAGCAGGCCCTTCGACTGGGACACGAAGCCTGGGCTCACTACATTCCCAAGATCGTGGAACAGTGCTCGGAGGCCTTGTTTTACCTTCATTCCGAAGGCTGGGTCCATTGCGATATCAAGCCCGACAATTTTCTGCTGAGTCCCGAGGGTCATGTCAAACTGATCGACTTCACCATTTCGGAAAAGATCAAGAAATTCAGCCTGTTCTCTCGCAAGGTTCGCCGAGGCACGCGAAGCTATATGTCACCCGAGCAGATTCGGGGCAAGCCGCTGGATGAACGCTCGGATGTCTACAGTTTCGGGTGCGTGCTATTCGAACTCTTGTCGGGACGTCCCCCCTATACCGGTTCCACGCCGGACGAACTATTGGAAAAACACTTGCGTGCTTCCATTCCCTCGGTGCAAGTTCTGAATGCCAATGTCACCTCGGAGGCCGCCGAGTTGATCAAGAGGATGATGGCCAAAAAGCCGCAAGGGCGCCCGATCAATATGTGGGAATTTCTCAAGGAATTCCGCACCGTGCGGACCTTCAAGAAACTGCCCAAAAGACCAGAAGCCTCGGATCGCACCACGGACTCGAACGTTTAACACAGTTTCGCAGTACCGCCTTTTCGAATACCGCCTATGTCAACGGATCAAATCAGCACGGAAACACCGATCCTGGAACCACCCGCTCCGGGACTCGACTTCGAGCAACCTTTGTTCGAGTTGCGACTGCAGATCGACAAGCTCCAACGGGCTGGAGATGGCAACGCCGAGACGGTCGAGGAAATCCGCCGACTCCGCACGGAACTCGCCGATATGACTCGGCAAATCTATGCCAACTTGACGCCCTGGCAGACGGTCCGAGTTGCTCGGCATCCCGAGCGACCTCAGTCGTCGGACTATGTGCAGTTGATCTGCGATGAGTTTGTCGAGTTACATGGCGACCGCCATTTCGGTGACGACCGCGCGATTCTGGCGGGGTTTGCCAAACTGGATCAGTTCAAGGTGATGGTGATCGGTCATCAGAAGGGGCGCACCTACAAAGAGCGGAGTGCCTGCTATTTCGGGTGTGCTCATCCCGAAGGCTACCGCAAGGCGATGGCCAAGATGCGACTGGCGGCCAAGTACCGACTGCCCGTGATCTGCTTCATCGACACGCCGGGCGCCTATCCGGGAATCGGCGCCGAGGAGCGTGGCCAGGCCTGGGTGATTGCCGAGAGCATGTTCGAAATGTCGCGACTCGAAACCCCGATCGTCTGCGTGGTGATTGGAGAAGGGGGAAGCGGCGGCGCGCTGGGGATCGGCGTGGGAGACCGAGTGGCCGTCTTGGAGCACGCCTATTATTCGGTCATCAGTCCGGAAGGGTGCGCCGGGATCCTGTGGAAGAGTCATGAGTTCGCGGAACAGGCCGCCAAGGCGTTGCGATTCACGTCCGCCGACCTGAAGCGACTGGGCGTCGTGGACGACGTGATCGAAGAACCACTCGGCGGAGCCCATCGGGATCATCACCAGATGGCAACGCGTCTGAAGGCCTACCTGATGAAGTCGCTGCGGGAACTGACTTCGCAGGAGACTTCGGAACTGGTTCACGGTCGCTATGAAAAGTTCCGCGCGATGGGCCAGTTCCTGGAGCAATGATCGAACATCGATGCGCGAGGAAAACCGAGCGAGGAGCGGGGAGAAGTTTTGCCGGGACACCCCGGTTTTCCCAGCTACCCCCAACGTCCGATAATGTTTCTTATGTTCGGTTAAAGCCTCGGTAAACGCCGGGAAACGTCGTGCTCCAACCGATCCAGCTGCTCCCGCCCTTCTTGCCTCCAGTCGGGAACCCGATCCAACTGATCCCGGCCATCCCGAATCCAATCGGGAATCCGCTCGTACAACGAGTCCCGCTCGGTGGGCCACTGCATTCGCTCGTCCAAGTCATTCCAATTCGACGTGTCCCAGGACTCCAGGTCCCCTTCCCGTTCCGCGCTCCGGATGGCGGGAGGCTCGCCGCGAAGCGTGGCGACGTACGGGGCGACGACCTGCCGAGCTTCCTCGGGTATGACCGCCTTGGCCTTCGTCAGAAACGCGGCGATGTAGTAACCTGATCGGGAGTGCACGATGGTCTCGCGTCTCTGATCATTGGAAAGAGTCACGGCAAACAGCGTGATGATCACGCACAACACAACTCCCTTGGCGAATCCGAACAGGGCGCCGATCTGCCGATCAAACTCCTTCAGTCGGACCCGGTCGATCATGTCGCTCACGAAGCGAAAGGCAATCCAAATCGCCAGTGAACTCGCGATGTAGATCAGCAGCATCGCCAAGAAAATATTCCACGGGGGTGAGGCCCCGATCCAGGCGGAAACCGGCTCGCGAAAGCGCACGGCGATGAAGTAGCTGACGAAGATCGCGCTGATCGACGCGACTTGCCAGGCGAACCCCTTGTAAGCCCCAAAGAGCGTCGCCCCCACCAGCACGGCGAGCATGATGACGTCGTATCCCTCCATGATGACACCCTTTGTCTTAAGCTGTCTTGAGCTTGTCTGATGCGGTTCTCCGCGGACTTATCCATCCGTATTGCCCCGATTGTAGCGAGATTCCGCTCGAGAGCGAAGGTCATTTGGCCCCGATTGCCGTAGCCCGCCGCGAGAGAATCGGCTACAGTCCGCAACGCATTGCAACTCGTCACGAACTCGAATTCATCTTCGCACTCGGCATGGGCTCCTCCCATGGAGCCCCCATGCCCGTTGGGGAAGGGGACCGGGAATGGCCAATTTCCAGACGCATATCACCACCAGCAGCCTGCTCGGCGTCGTCTATGCCGGCGCCGGATACTCCGTCGGAATGCCGCTCCCCAGTAGCATTGTCGCGGCAGGGCTCTGCAGCCTGTCGGGCATGCTTCCCGACCTGGACAGTGAATCGGGAATTCCCGTTCGCGAGACGATGCGGTTCGCGGCGGCCATCTGTCCGATCCTGATGCTGGATCGCTTCCAGCACATGGGACTGACCACGGAAGAAATCGTGATCGCCTCGACCGCCATCTATTTCGCGGTCCGCTACGGCGTCGCTTGGTTCTTTCGCCACTACACGGTCCACCGCGGCATGTGGCATAGCATTCCCGCGGCCTGCATGGCCACGCTGATCGGATACCTCGTGTCGTCCGGAGCCAATGAGACGATTCACATTTTCAAGGCAGGGGGGGTATTCGTCGGGTTCATGTCGCACTTGATCCTGGACGAATTCTATAGCGTGGAAATGCGCCGGGGCCGCCTCCGAATCAAACGCTCCATGGGGACCGCACTGAAATTGTGGAGCAGAAATACCTGGGCCAATGTTTCCACCTATGCAAAGCTGATCATCCTCTTGGCACTTGCCTTCGGAGATGCACACTATTTCCATGATTATTTCGACAAGTACGAGCACAAATTCAATTACGCTCGGCAAGCCATGGAAGATCGAATCGAACAGCATCGCGATGAATGGTTGCGGTAGCTCGGTAGCCCAAAATCCAAAAGTCGTCTTGCTCCGCGAAAGTAGGCGTACTTTCGCGGAGCAAATGGCGACACGTGATTCTCGATCAATGCTGCTAGATTCTCGATCGAAGCTGAGGGAAAACCAATCTGATGCGTGCCGTCCTGCAACGAGTCAGCCACGCCCGGGTCACCGTCGACGAACAGGTGATCGGCCAAATCAACTCGGGACTGGTCGTGCTGCTCGGAGTCGCTCACGGTGATACCGAACAACATGCCAAGCAACTGGCCGACAAGATCGTCCAACTTCGCATCTTTGAAGACGACGCCGGCAAGATGAACCGCTCGCTGCTCGACACCGGAGGTGGGCTGCTGGCGGTCAGTCAATTCACGCTGCTGGCTGACTGCCGCAAAGGTCGCCGCCCCAGCTTTGTCGGCGCGGCCGAACCGAATGAAGCTCGGCACCTCTATGAACGCTTTGTCGCCGCCGTCGAGTCGTTTCGGGTACCGGTGGCCCAGGGGGAGTTTCGAGCCCACATGAAGGTCACCTTGACCAACGATGGCCCCGTCACCATCGTGCTCGACACCAACCAAGCGACATCCTGACCGTCAATCCGAGGAGGCGGGATTCGCGGGCGCGGCCTGGTCGAGTCCCCGGTCGGCTCGTATCTGTCGCACTTCGGCCAGGATTGTCTCGATGATTTCGTAGTTGGCGCCGATCTTGCCGACCTGGACCAGGAACGACCAGGCTATCAGGCCCGTTCCCAAGATGGCGGTTACCATGTGGGGAGTCACCCACTGGGCCCCTCCCTCAAAATTGGCACCCGGGTCCGAGGCGGCGCCGAACGAGACAATGGCCAGCACGGTCAACATTCCCCCGAGCGCGCAGGGAAAGGTTTGGCGTTTCAACTGCTGACTGCGACGGACTAGTTCCGGGTCGAGGTGATACGTCTCGACGACCTCCCGGCACCACCGCGAAGTCCCCACGAAATAGGTGACCGTGATGCTGTTGACCAGCACGGTCACCAAGGAGGCGGCGATTCCGCAGAGACTATGCAGTCCATAGCGTTGCTTGGCGGGGCGGTGCAATTCGGCCGCCTCGGCGGCGCGGGCTTCGGCCTGCCGCAGCGCGTCCCCTCCCCTCCCCTGCCGTTTCATCTCAC
>JBJHCD010000321.1:0-6341 GCA_050485845.1 Pirellulaceae bacterium
GCGAACCATGATGGAAATCGAGGTGCCACAGCGCGCCGACATACTCCGCTTCATAGCTGCGGATTTCGCGCTGCTCTCGCCGCTGGGCCGCCAGTAGTTCTCCAGGGCGTTTTTTCGGATTCAGGCGAGGCTTGCGCACCATCCCCCGCGCCACCATGTATCGCCGCACGGTGGAGTAGGACTGGAGCGGGCCGAGTTTTGGGTCGCCCTTCACCAGCGCTTTCAGGTTGTCGTAGTGCAGCTGATAGGTCCAGTGTGGGTAATCGCGGTGCTGGTTCACCAGACATTCGATCAGCTCCGGCTTGAGCGATACCTTGCCGGAATCTTTCCGCACGGCGCGACGCAGGCCCCCGACGGGATCCTCTCGCTCTCGGCGGGCACGGTAGAACCAGCGTTCGATCGTCTTGGCCGAGAAGCGGACCTCGCGCCCGCTCACCGGATGCGTCCATGTCTTGGCGGCGAGTGACTCCAGGGCGGTCTTCAATTCTCCTCGGGCCGGCGGCGCGCTGAGCAGCACGCCCACCACCGAAAAACGGAATCTCGCCCACAAGATGGAGGTGGAAAAAATGGGCTGTTTGGTCATCACATCTCCTCACGAATCGAGAGCACGAAGGTGAAAACGACAGTGAGGTGATGTATATCCCCGCCGCCGAGACGCTCGAAGAGCATCCTCTGCGGGTGGGAAGTTTTTAAATTTCTCCCGTGATTACCAGGCCTCCCGTGATCGTGATGGGCGAGAGAAAACACAATAGCCGCCCCCAGGCCTCGGGAGAGTTATCGTTGGAGAGGAAGGCCTCGAGCAGCGCGTAAGGAAGCTCGGCCGCGGGCAGGGGTAAGCGCCCGACTTAGGCATCTTGGCGCGGGGGGTAGGTTGGAGGGGTGTGTTTCATTCCTTCAGCCTGGAGAATTCCATGGGACGTGTCGCGAACGGGAAGTTGATCGAGTTATGGCGAGGACGAATTGGAAAGCAGCAACGAAGTGGACTGTCGATCCGCAAGTACTGCCGTCGCGAGGGATTGTCGGAGGGTAATTTCCACTATTGGAAGCGGCGACTCAGGGAAATGGGATCCACCAATGATCGCCCGCCGACAGCGAAACGTAGTGGACAACGTCGGCCCGAGGCCAAGACGCGAAGCAACCGGAGCGGCTTTGTGCAAGTTGCCTGGTCGCCAAGTCAAGTCATCGAGGTCTTCTTCGCCGACGGAACCGTCCTCAAGCTGCCCGTCCAACTCGACGCGCTCGCCGTGACACTTCAGTCACTGCAAACTCCGGACTCGGAGGGCCACGTTCATGATTAGCGTCCCTTCCGCCGTCAAGGTGTTCGTTTATTCTCTCCCGACCGACATGCGCAAAAGTTTCGACGGTCTTCATTCCATCGTGACCAACGAATTTGGCATGGACGTCATGAATGGAGCCTACTTCGTCTTTCTGAATCGCGCGCTGGACCGAGTCAAGGTACTGGCCTGGGACGGCGACGGTTTGATCGTATGGGCGAAACGTTTGGAGGCGGGACGCTTCCAGCGCCCCTTGGATGCGTCTCAAGGTTTGTCCGTGGAGATTGACGGAACGACTCTCGACATGATTCTGGGTGGAGTTGATCTGAAAACCGCGAAGCGACGACGTCGTTATCAGCGGGCCGGTTAGCAGCGGCCCATCAACCATTTCCAGCTCTTCGCCGAATCCACCCGATACGGCATCCGCGATGGACACGCGGATGCCGTTTTTTTTTCAAGAGAATACTTGCATTTTTCAGAAGTTCGATATGATGACTGCATCATGTCATTTTTTAGATCAGGTCCATCACGACAAGAGCTGGAAAAGCAAGTCGAGCAACTTCGCTCGGACAATGAAGGGTTGCGTCAAGAAAACGATGCATTGAAGCGAGAATGCGCCTCGCTCACCGAGGATCTGGCATCCACGCGAATGGAACTGGCGCAGAGCCAGGCCGAGCTGAAACCCTTGCTCGACGCGACTTACGTCCTCCGAGACGATCGTGATCAACTCGAGGCCAGGAATGCCGAGTTGCAGGCCACCGTCGATCGCTTGACCAACATGCTATGGGGACGCCGCAGCGAGAAGCGCATCGACAAGAATCAGCCCAAACTTTTCGACTTGGATCTGCCTCCCGAGGAGCTATCGGAAAGGCAACGGGAGATCCTGGCGGCCGAGGAGATTCTCGATGAGACCGCCGAGCGAAAATTGCTCGACGAACTTCAGAAACGCAGGAAACAGCGTCGCGCGAAGCGACTGGAAGGGCGCAGCCGCGAGGAGTTTCCCGCGCATTTGGAAAGACGTCGAATCATCTTGGATCTTGATGAGGAAGCGAAAGACGGGCTGGTGTTGCTGAACACGAAAATCACCGAACGACTTCGTTTCGAGCGTCCCCGCATCTATGTGGAGGTGATCGAACGCCGCGAGTACGTTCGGCCCGACGCACCTGACGCGGGCGTTGTCTCGGTGCCTCCTCCACTCGCCATTCTTCCCGGCGTGAAGTATGACTTCAGTGTCATCGCCACCATCGTGGTGATGAAGATGAGCTTCCATCAGCCGACCTATCGGCAACAGGACTTTTTCGGGCAAGCCGGGTACTTCATCAGTCGGTCAACGCAGAATGATTTGATCAACTACGCGGCCATGGTCACGGTTCCCCTCTTCCAGGAACAATGGCGGTTGCTTCTGCGGCAGCCGATTCTCTTGGGCGACGACACTCGAGTCCGCTTGCTGACGCGAGGCGCCCTGTCGGAGGAAGATTGGGAGAAAATCCGGCGGAGGTCGAGCTCTCGCTCGGGCGCGGGGCCACCGGGTTCGGTCACCAGCTACGCCTGGTTGTACACGGGCCTGGACGACATGGCGCCGTACAATGTGTTTCACTGGTCGCTGACTCACGAGGATCAATGGATCGATACGCATCTTGCCTCCTTTGAGGGAATCTTTGTTGGAGATTCCACCGGTCCCAATGCGCGCTTGGAGCAACGAAGTGGAGGGCGCATTGTTCACGCGGGCTGCAATTCCCATGCGCGCCGTGAATTCATCGCGGCGGAGAAGACCCATCCCGAGGAAGCCGCCAATGCGCTGGCGTTTTACGGATTGCTTTACGACATTGAGGATCGAGGAAAGCTGCTGGATGAATCGGGCTTGTTGAAACTCAGGCAGAGCGATGCGACGCGCGTGTGGAATGCATTTGAGAAATGGGCGGAGAACCCATCGTCCCGTCCGATCTTGCCCAAGAGTCCGTTGGGCAAGGCCTTGAGTTATTTCCGTAACCATCGGACCGCGCTGAAACGATACCTGGCCGACACTCGATTGCCCATCGACAATAATTTGTCGGAGCAGGAGATTCGTCCTCTGGTCGTCGGGCGTCGGAACTGGACTTTTCTGGGACACCCCAACGCGGCGGCGAGCCGATTGCAGCTCTTCAGCATCGCGAGTAGTGCTCACCGCCATCATTTGAAGATGCAAGATTACCTGGAGGACATCCTTCCCAAGCTGGCTTATGCCCAGCAGCAAGACCCTTCGTTGCTCGAACCCGGTTCGAAGTACCTTCAGTCGCTGTTGCCGGATCGCTGGGCGGCCACTCATCCCGAGTCGGTGTGCGAAGGTCGGCGCGAGGAGCGGGAGGACGTTGCCGAGTCCAGCCGCATCCGCCGCATGGAACGTCGGTTGATCGAGCGAGAGCGGCGTCGTTCGGAGCAGCAGGCCAAACAGGCTCCAGAGACGGCTACCCCGTGAGGTAAGCTCGCGCGGGTTGATCTGGCGGACACGACTGGCGGTATCCATCGCCCTGGCAAAGAGTAGCCCTCGAGCTGGGGCGTTTTCGCGTGCGAAGTGTTCGCGGTGTCGGGAGGGACTTACAGGACGCCGCACTCGTTGGGCGCATCGACTCTTTCCATCGTATCCCACTCTCCGCTCGCCCGCGTCCCAAGGGAAATGAGCAACTCATCCGGCGCGGGTCTGGTGTAGTGAGCAGCAAGGGCCGACTGGTCGTCGTGGGGCGTGCGCGTCCGTGACGGCGTCGCCATGCATCCGTGCCGCGCCGCCGCCCGGCGTGTCCTTCGCGCTGCCGAGGCACACGTCCCCCGCGACACCGGCCCGCCCCCCATACGAATGCCATGCCTAAGTCGGGCGCTTACGGCAGGGGGGGCGAAAAGCGACCGCGGGCGACTTTCCAGAACTGTGTTTGTGGAAAGTGCTCGCGCCACAACGTGCACCAGCGTGCGATGGTCTGTCCGTCCGCTCTGAATAATTCGGTCAGTTCGCGGACTCGTCGCGGCGATGGCCCCTGCCGCATGGCGGCGAGCAGTACCACGATCGCTCCGAGGTAGACTTTGCGACCGAGGAACCGTACTGAAGGGGGAGTCTTCCGCTTACGGCACCCGTCCCGCTCGCAGCAGAAGCTGAAGCGGTAGCGGTAGGCCTCGGGGAGCTTCTCGCGGGCCACGCCCCGAGGCTTGCGGGGGAAGTTGGCGCCGTGCAATCGGCCACCGCAGGCACAGCCTTCCTCCCGGGTAGTCTTCGCCAGATCTTCATCGACGGAAGACAAAAACGCCCAAAAGCTGGCATGATGGAGTGATTCATGGTACATGGTGGAGTACTCCGGGTATTTTGAAGACACCCACTGGAGTACACCCCTCGGCGACCTCGATCAAGGGATCAGGCTCACCGAGGGGACTTTTTTTGAATTCCTCAACCAGCTCGCGCAAAAATCGCCCCAGCCCCCTCCCAGATTCTGCCCACGCTCAGTGGTCATGAAAAACTTCGCATCGCGCGGCTATTGGTGCTGTCTACTTTTCCCGGTGTTTTCGCTGCTCATGGGAGGAACAGTGGCCGCAGGCGACCTACCCTTTATACAAGGAGTTGTCATTGACGTCGTCGCACGAAACGAGTCCCTGCCCAGCGCTGCGGAGCGAAACATGAGAGTTTTCGAGGAAAGCCTGCGACAGTATGGCTTTCGCTTGCGAAGACACTTTGCCACTGAACCGTTAGAACTCTTGCAAGACGATCAAGTCGCGTTGGTGGTGGCGAGTGATTTCGCCAGCGAACCCTCTGCCCCATTTGTCGTCACACTCTATTGGCGGCCCCAATCCGAGAAGACAATCCAACCGATCGGGACGGCGGATAGCGAGTTCGTGGACGTTGCCCACGAGGTGATGCGTTACATCAAAGATACATTGCATGAGTATTTTCTTTCACACAGGAGTAAATTAGAATTGTCCGACGCTGAACGGAAGCTGGATGAGGCTCACGCCGCATTTGAGCGCGGGTTGTACGACACCGCTGCAAGGCAAACGCGAGCAGCCTTTCCGGGCTTGAGAGATGATGCACTGCGCTTCGCTGCACATTTCTTGTTAGGTCACTGCTACAAGCACACGGATCGCCTTGAGGAAGCGAAGATCGAATTCCTCCGGGCAGCGAACCTGAATCGGGATGATGACGGCCCCCTTTTGGAACTGGGAAACATTGCCTTTCGACTTAAGGACTTTGCTACCGCAGAGCGTTACTATCGTAATGTGCGTGACCGCGGACGAATGAACTCACCGAAGGCTCGGTGGAATCTGGCTTTGCTCTATAATAGCACCGGCCGCCTGGAAGCGGCTCGCGACGAGTTGGAGGCCCTTCCAATGACGTCTACTCACCAGTTTGACCGGGGCCAACTCTCGATGGCGATTGATATCGGGTTGGAAGAGAGGGCGGCGCGTGAGCGGTTCAAGAGACGAGTGGTTCACTTCTTGCTGGTCGGGACGGCGTTAATGCTGTTGGCGATTATTGTCGTGATTTACCGGCGATTGCAGACCAATCCGGAAATTCCTCTTGGTCAACGGGCGGATTTGTCAGCAAAGCTAATGACAAGTCTGCTTAGCATCTTCGCAGCCTTAGTTGGAACGATAGTCGGGCTTTCCTTATGATCGGTTTTCTCAGATCAAGCAGTGATCCTATGGCTGATCGTCCATGCCGCTGCCGTATCGCGGTGT
Source organism: Pirellulaceae bacterium (assembly GCA_050485845.1). Classification (GTDB taxonomy): domain Bacteria; phylum Planctomycetota; class Planctomycetia; order Pirellulales; family Pirellulaceae; genus JBJHCD01. The sequence goes on from JBJHCD010000321.1 coordinate 5,970, forward strand.
GATGATCGAGGGAAACAGGTCGCACTTTTCGACCGCAAGTATGCAGGAAGGGAACACGGACTCCTCGGAAAACTGACGCTCGGCAAGGGGGGCTTCGCCCGGCCGTCCTGGAGTTCGCCGAGCTTCTGAACCTTGCCGAGGGACGAACCGAGTTTTGAGTGTCACCGGTGCGCGTCAAACTGTTTTGCGGTTCACGAAGGGGCACTTGGTGAAACACAAAAGCACGGGCCCCAGTCCGTCGCCCGTTCATTTAAGCTTCTCCCACCCTTTCGGGCGTCCATGGCTCGTAACCATTTACAGCAGAATACTTTGCGTATTTAAGTTTAACCCCGCAAGATTTCGCTCGAATGGGGGGCATTCCCGCTGGTCATC
>JBJHCD010000321.1:6351-6675 GCA_050485845.1 Pirellulaceae bacterium
TCATCTGATAAAGTGGCTGAAACTTCCGTCCCCCCCCAACGAAAAGGAGCCGCTCATGAACGAGAACGACGTCGAACTGGCGGCCTTGGCTTGGCTGGAGGAACTCGGCTACGACCTCCTCCCCCGACCGGAAATCGCTCCGGACCAGCCCGGCGCCGAACGCTCCGACTACTCGCAAGTCGTTCTCGAAGGCCGCCTTCGCGAAGCACTCGAGCGGCTCAACCCCACCGTTCCCCACGACGCGCTGGACGAGGCCGTCCGCAAACTGACTCGCCCCGATATGCCGTATCTGGTCGCCAACAGCCATGTCATCCACAAGTATCT
>JBJHCD010000322.1:0-6668 GCA_050485845.1 Pirellulaceae bacterium
ACTTGGGGGAGCATTTCGGCGTTCCGATTCAGAAGTTGATCGTCCAGGACTGGGATGCGGCGGAGGCGGCCGCATTGCGAGTCAGTCAGGCGAGAGAGGATCTGGGCTGGGCCTTCGACATTACCGGTTGGGCCGCCGAACGGCGTCAGGACTATGGATTGGCGGTTGAGCGGTACCGGCGCGGTCTTCGAGCGTCGGCTTTCTCGGATGATTCCATTCGCTTTCGGACGCACTGGTACGGCGAGGGATTCGGCAAGTTCTCGGCAGCTCGACTTCACGCCTTGCGAGACCATTTGGCTCCGGCCGATCACGAAGACCCCTATCTGCAGGTTTTCTGGCAGAACGATCCCGAGTCGCTGCGGGCTCGGGTGCGGGACTATTGGGTGGCCGAAGCCCATAAGGCGGAAGCTCGAGGCGATCAGGCTCAAGCCTATCAGCACTACTACGCGGCCGGTTGGGACTGCGGGCTGCAATTCGTGCGAAGCTACGGCGAGTTGCTGGAGCGGCTGGCTCATTCGGCGGATCAAGCCGGCTCACCAGCCCTGGCCAAAATCGCGCGAATTCACCTCGAGCAGATGATGTGAGTGGCCCACCACACCGCGAGGCGTCGCGGCACTTGCCCAGCGACTCGCCCGCGAGCCGATGCCCGACCTGGCTGCGAAAAAACACAGCCTGACCCGCTCTCCCCCAAGTTGGCAAACCTAACCGGGCGGCGGTATAGTGAATTCCGAGTGGACGCGAAGGGGGGATCGCGTCGCGGTGACTCAACGCAACCGCAGCTAGCCGGCTCATCGGACAGGGGTGGAATCATGATGTGGATCCACGAAGGAGAAGCCATGGTGCAGCCGTTCGCGAGCGACATGAGTTCACCCGTGGTCGGCTACAATCGTGACGTTGACGAGGCAATCCGCGGTGACTACAGTGACTACACTCAAACTTTATGCGAGCGAGCCCGACTCCGGCGATTACTTGAATCTTCTCTTCCGGATACCGGCGCGAACATTGGCTTCCCAGCCGCGCTCGGATCACGGCATTCGAAGAGTGCGGCAGGACTCGGCGTAGCTCAGCTCAAGTTCCAGTGGAATCGACAATGATTCATGGAGCCAGACGGGAAGGATCGGCAGGGATTGACCGATCACCAGCGGATGGTACCACGCGTCGAGTAACCGCCGTTTCCCTTCGTAGCGCATTCGAAGCGTGGCCGCATAGATGGGCGGTAGCTCGTCTTCGAGAGCCGGATCGGCGCTTTCCAGAAAACTCATCAGTTCGGCATACAGATTGACACTGCTCGTCGTCACGACATCGACGATCGAGACGCAGATGCCATGTTTGAGCAAGGACGCTACCTTGGCGACAAATGTTCCTCGCGTCTCCTTGCGATCCTTGTTCGAGGGACTGACGATTTCGATCGCGGCCACCAGGCGACGGCTACGCCGACTGTCATAGATGCGTACTTCATAAACATCCTGATTCGGTAGCCGGGGTTCCAGCGTGAGCGTCGGTCTGGGAGGAGCGTAAGCCACGGCCACTCCTCCTTCAGAAATCTCACTCTCCTTTGTCTCCGGCGAGAGATCGCCATAGGTGCCGACGTCGATTTCGTAGAGTGTTCCCAGGTGAACTCCGGGCGCTGCGAAGTACGGCTCGGGCAATACCTCCACCAATTCCCGCACAATCATCGCGGGCCACATGCCATGCAATTCATCCCAAGAATGGACATCGTCCACGGGTGGTCGAAAGTGATCGCGTAACGGCAATGCTCGTACCTCTACGAGATCGATAATGACATCGAACTCGTCCACAATCTATCGTTAGATGGGGCGTCCTATGCGGTTGACCATGGCCTTCTGCCGAGGGAAGTTGCGAACGGGACGACGCGTCGCAATGGATAGCGTAACGCGCACATGCCCGCGATGCCAATCGAGATTGCCACGCGGCGATCAACTTACTCGGATCCATTCGCTGGTGTCAGGCGTTGTTTGTTGTTCCTGGCAATTGTTCGCCATCGCCGTCAACCGAGGGAACGGAAGGTGCGATGGGCCAGGCGCCAGAGTCGCGCGATGAAGGGTGTCTGTCCGACGTAGACCTTGGCGGATCCTGTCACTCCCGGTACCACGGAAGCAGGAAGCAGTAGCTTGTCCGTGCTGGCCTGATACATCTTCTCGACAGGGCGCTCTCGACCCTGAGGGTCCGTCGAAGTAACCACTCGCCCTCCCGCCTTGGCCGTGAGACTGCCTGGAATGACTTGAAGGGCTCGCCGCGATACATACTCCAACTGCGAATCAAATCGGCTCCCAGGAAGGGAGCGAAGGAAGATGCGAACCGGTTGCCCTGGTTGCAGAAACTCCAGATCACTCTGCTGGATGATCAGCGTGGCCCTCAGATCCGCGGGGTCGCCGATCAGGCAGAGCGCTTCGCCTTCCGCCAAGGTGGCTCCCAAATTGATCGGCTCAAGGGGATGCCCTCCCCATCGCCGCAGTTGGTCGGGAGAAGAGTTCCGAGGAACATGGGAAACAGGTATCACCCATCCACTTCGAGGTGTCCGCAGGACCAGGTTCTCCCATTCGTCCAGTCGTTGCTGAAACTGCTCGTCGACCGCGGCCAGCGTCCGAGCTAACTCATCGACCTCCATCGCCGCCGCTTCGTCTTGCAGCGACCGCTGAATCAAGTGAGTCTGCCGCGTCTCCAATTGGCGACGACGCATTTCCAGTTCGGTTACGGTCAGTCCCAAGTCCAGGCTATCGAGTGTTGCCAGGGGCTGGCCGCTCTCGACATACTCCCCTGGACGGACATGCAACTGATGCAATCGCCCACTCACTTCGGCATAGACCGTGGCCGCCTCACGAGGCTGAATGAGGACCGGACAGTGGACGTAGTGGGGCCAAGGCCAAAGGAGCAGGGCCGCCAATCCAGCCGTTGCCGAAGTGAACGTGGCAAATGACCAGGTCTTGTTCATGCGCTGCAGACTCCCTGGAGTTCGGAGAAACTTTGCCAGTTGACGAAAGGGTGACAGGGCCATCCCGAGACCGATCAGGCAAGCAGCCAACTGACCGAGCGATTGGAGCCCGAATGGAGCCAGTACCGTTGACAAAAATAGGAGAATGGAAATGGTCACCAGCCAGCGATAGACCACCGAGGCAAGACCGAAGAGGGCGAGACCCGGAGTACCGCTCGTCACCCCTTGGCCCGGAGGGGGAGAGGAACCGAGAAACCACCGAGCCAACACCTGTTGAAGGGCGGCTTGCCCCTTCTGCCGCAGGTTGGGGACCTCCACCAGGTCGGAAAGGATGTAGTAGCCGTCGTACCGCAGCAGAGGATTGGCATTGAAGACCAATGTGCTGAACGAACAGACGAACATCACATTCAGGCAGAGGTAGTGCAGCGTGCCGGGATGAGTGAACCACCAGAGGAAGGTGCACGTGGCCGCCAATATCAGTTCGAAATACATGCCCGCGGCCCCCACCAGGGCCCGCCGCCACTTGCTGGGAATCATCCAGGAGTCGGACACGTCACAGTAAAGACAGGGAGTCAGCAACATCAGCATCACTCCCATCTCATGACATTCCCCTCCGAATCGCCGGCAGGCCATGCCATGCCCCAACTCGTGAACCACCTTCGTTGCCATCCACGTAACGGCCAGCAGGCCCCAGTTGCTCGGCCCGAAAAAATCCTGAAACGCGGGAAGCCGCAAGCGAAACTCTTCAAACTCCACTACTACCAGCAACAGGGCCGACAGCATCCAACCAACCGCCAGCAACATGGCCGCCGGAGTAAACAACCACCCACCATACCGATTCAGCGTGCCGAGTAGCCGGTGAGGATCGATGCCGGAAAACCGCCACCAGAGGAGATTGGCCAAGACCTTCCGCCGCCGCTGAGAACGTTGCTGCCGATGGCGAGCGATCAAATGAACGCCCTGCCCCGGCGCGTCGGAGACGACCAGGGCATGCTGATGGAGTCGAGCGAGAAAGTGATGGAGTTCCGTGAGCGAGATCGTTTGGGGGGCGTATCTCCTGGAAAACTCGGCCTGCAGGTCGCATAGACTTTGCCGGCCGTCCAGTTGTTGCAGCAGAACGTATTCTTCCTCCTCGAACCGGTAGTACTTCAGCGCGAGTGGATCCTTGACCAGCCAATATCCCTGCCCTTGGTGAGACTGGTACTGGGCCACCAAATCCGGGCGCACTCGAACTCGAAGAGGTCGTTCGGAACTCGGCCGGTTCGTCTCCGCGGGATGAGTCATGCAGTGAGGTCTCACGGTGAAGGGGCCGGAGCCCTGGGAGAATGGGGCTCCTGGTCCTGATTACCGTCGGGCGCGGGCCGGTTCGGCCGCCTGTCGAGTGGCCGGGGGGCGCTGGGCCAAATGGATGGTCATGGAGGTGGGAAGTCCGGGACGCAAGATCCAGTGCCCGCCGTCCAATTGGTTCTCCACTTCCGCTCGGATGCGATACTTGTTCCCCGCTTGCACCAGCGGACTGACGAACACCACTTGGCCCTGAAACTGGACTCGTTTTCCCCGAGCCAGTCGCACTTCGACCGTGACGGGCCGGTCGGCCACTTCCTGGGCATTGAAGTCCGCGGCATTCAGGAGTCCGTCAACTCGAAGGCGGTTGAGTCGCGCGATCCGCAAGACCGGCTCGCCCGCGTTGACCCACTCGCTTTCCTGGCGGAGAACGTCGACGACCATGCCGTCGAAAGGAGCGACAATCTGACACCGGCGGATCGTCTCCTCGGCCGAAAGGACGGCGGCCCCCTGCACCTCGCCCTGCACTTCAGCCAAATGCTTATCCAATCTCGAACGATCGATTTGCAATCGAGCCCGATGAACGGCCAACCGCTTGTGGCGAATGTCACTTTCGGGAACGGAACCGGGTGACCGTTTATTGATTTCCAAGTCCTTGGCCAACTCCGTTTCGGCCAACTCCAGCGTCGCCAGGGCATAATCGACTTCGATTTCGTCCTCGGCTCGAGTCATCGCCGCCGCTCGCTCCAGGTCCGCCACCTGCCTGGCCAGTTGGGGCTTGCGATCGTCGAGGTGGACGAGCAGTTGCCCTTCTTCGACCAAGTCACCTTCCCGAGCAAAGACGCGTTTGAGCATGCCGGTCTCCTGGGCCGGCACTTCGACGTCGTCGATGAAGAAGACCTGAGCCGTTTCGACTCGAGCTTCCGCGGTGGTCGGATCGGCCGACGGCTGGGCAACGGCCGAGAGGGCGAGAAGGAGTGTACTGAGAGCCATGCGATTCCCCTCGCGGGCAAGCAATCAAGTGAAGAAAGACGTCTCCTGGTTTCGGGCCTATCTGTAGCAGGTTTCGGGGGCGCGAGGGAAGAGCAATCATCGTGCACTCTTCGACGCCCCCACCCCGACGCCCCCACCCCGACGCCTCGTCTTCAATAGCCCGAACGGGCAGGCGAGGAACGCCGCAGGTCCACGTCTTCGATTCGAAGTGACTTGGCATTGGGGTTGACGGTGGTCGAGCTCATCCACTAAGGACGCCTCATCGAGGGCCCGTCGTGGTCTTCGGTCGTCCACCGTTGGGCGATTTTGCCGAAACCACAGACCGGCTAAACACCACCCAAAACGACCATTTCTGCCGGGGCTTCGGACTGCCCCGCATTCCAGAGTTGCAGACCACGGGCACCCGCAGCCACTCGGCTTCCACCGGACGTCCCCTGAGGAGGATCGCGCCGATGTGCCGTCATTACGGCCCGGTCTTCCAGAGAGAGAATTCGCATGGCCCTACCAGTTTCCACACCGGTGGCGATCACGAGCCCCTTGCGGTCCAAGGGAGGTGCTCTTGGTCCAATGAATATAAAGGGTCCCGTTTCTTTTCCCGAACGAGCATTCCCTCCATTGGAAGGCACGGAACGCCATTACTGGGAGTGTGTCGAGCGGGGATATGGCGAGATGCGTTCCCGCCGCGTGGTTCTGACCGGTTTGGCGCGAAACCTGGGACCACTTGTCACGATGACGTGTGATCGCTTGGAGAGGACTGGGAGTCTCTTTCGAGATTATCGGGTTGTGTTGTTCGAAAACGATTCGGCCGACGATACGGCGGAGCATCTCGAGCGGTGGATGGGGGAGAACCGTCGGGTCACCTTGTTGAGGGATCGATATGAGGATCCAGTATTCGCCGCCACGCGTTCGATGCATCGCGCCGAGCGGATGGCCCACTATCGGTCCCGTTATCACGACCACATCCGTCGCAAACTGTCCGAATTTGACGATGTTCTGGTGGTCGACACGGACTTGGAGGGAGGCTGGAGCCATGATGGACTGGCCAACACGTTCGGACAAACCGCTGCGTGGGATGTGGTTGGTTCGAACGGAATGATATTTCGCCGGGAAAAATTGCGGTGGAATCAGGTCGCCCAGTATGATGCCTGGGCATTTCGTCGAGCTGACTCGGACCAGGAGCTGAGTTCGCGGGAAGTGAACCAAATGGCCTGGAGTCGCGGCGCACCGCTGGTCCCCGTCCGTTCCGTGTTTGGCGGAATGGCGGTCTATCGGATGGGAGCTTTCCTGGCTGGGAACTATTTGCCTGGGGACTGCGAACACGTCACTTTCCATCGGTCATTGCGAGCGGAAGGATACGGCGCCTGCTTTCTCAATCCGAGCCAAATCGTGCTGTATGGACGCCATCACCGCACCGCCGATCCCTATCTTCGTGGCGGTC
>JBJHCD010000323.1:0-6634 GCA_050485845.1 Pirellulaceae bacterium
CTGTTGTCATTACCCCGATTGTCGGCGAAGGCTCCCACAATGATATTCTTCAGCCGAGATCGAAACTCAATCCGTATCTTGCACAAAAGGGCATACAACTTCTTGTTGCCCGGGCGAGTCAGCCCGTCTTTCTCTCGGAATAGCAAATAGGCCCAGTCCTCAAAAGCCTTGCAGGCATGAGCACACACCGCCTCCACCTGCTCCGGTGTCGGCTCGTTCCAGACATTGAATCCCTTGCCGAACCGTTGAGCCCGCACCCGCTCCATTCCGACTCGCCTCATCAACTCCCGGAAACCTGCTTCCTCCTCCATGCCGGCCAGCAACGCCACCACGGGACAACGTAACTGGAGCCAGCGGCGGAGCGTGTCGAGGTCGGATCGTGCCGAGCGCTGGACCCGCACATCCGCCGTCGCCTTCTGAATCACGTCAAACGGCAACACCGTCAGCACTCCATTGGCCGGACAGAGGGGCTGGCGAGCCCGGCGGAGTAATCGGCAGACGTAGGCGAGCCGCTCGGTCGTCTCCGCCGCGTCCGCCAAGGAATAACTGAATGACGGGGCCGGGGCCGCTTTTCCCGGAGCCATCGAGGCCGTCCCCGAAAAGATCATCGTGCCCATCAGCGGAGCGTCCCCCGCACTGCCGCCCATACTGCCGGGCGCCCCGCCACCGGCTGACGAAAACGCCCCAGAATCCGTGGAACTCGACATGTTTCCCCCGCCCGCGGCCCCCGGCACAATCGTTCCTCCCATCCCAGATGCCGACGGAACCATCGTCATCCCAGGCTGCTCGGACACCGGAGCCGAAGGAGCGATCCGCTGGGCGGCCTGGCTGATCTGGCTCAGACAGGAGACCTCCGTGCAAACCAGGAAGACGGCATCCTGGTTGGCGTACCAATGGATCGGCGCCGGCCCCGAGGGAACCTGGTTGACATCCAGGTTGATCTGCGCGGCATCGAACAAAGATTTCGCCTGCCGCTCGTCACGCACTCCAACCACCAGGAACAAGGGGACCTCCGTCAGCTCAATCCCTTGCTGAGCCAGTGCCCGAGCCCCCTCCCTCCAAGCCTGGTCGATGTCCGGATACCTCGAAGCATCTCCCTCCAACCACATCCGGATCGCCTGATACACGACGATCGGGATAAAGATCAGCAGCAGAATCAAGTAGGGCCCATTGGGAAGCAGCCAATTGTCCCACAAGTCGGCCAAGTCATCGCTATACCAATACTTGACAATCGTCAGACCGATGGTAATCGCAACCAGCGACAACGCCAGGGCCACGGCGACGCGGAGGGGCAGCGACATTCCCATGAACCGCCGGGGGGCCGATACGATCCGAACCGGAACGGCAAGCAACATCCGCAAGGGCCAGGTGATGATCTGTACGAGCGGGCGAAGGAAATTCATGTTTGCCGGAGACTCCCGGAGATCGTTTCAGGTTCACTTCAAGATTAACGGATCACCGACCACAAGATCATGGCCATCAGGATAAAGGACAACACCACCCCTCCCAGCCCCGCGCCGATCAACAGAAACTTGCCTTCCAGCGGAGGGGCGCCGGTGGCCGGCCGAGGCGCTTCGAGAATCGGCGGAACCCCCTGTCCCAAATGAATCGCCAGGGCCGCTTTCTTGGCCCAGGCATCCAGCGTCGGGGGAAGCTGCAGTTGATCGGCCAGAAGCGCCGCCGAGGGATCGCGGTAGATCCCTCGAAACCCGAGGACCACACAGACGTAATAGACCTCCAAGGCATCCTTCTTGCTCAATTCGGCCGCTTTCGTCGAGTTGTGGTAGAACTCGGTAAAACGATCCCGAGTATTGAATAGATCGAACTCCAGCGACTTCTCTTCCCACCAGCGGCGTCCCTCCCAAGGGGCCTCGATCAGGACTTCGTCGATCCAGGCCGTCAACGCATATTTGGCCAGTTCCCAATCGGGACTCTGCCCCAATCTCGATTCCGCCCGGTCAATTCGCGACTGGATCTGCATCCGCTCCTCGCTGGGATCGAGGGTCTCGGAGGCACCGATGCGGTCCAACAGATCCACGACATAGAGAAAAATAGGATCGACCGCTTCTGCAAACCGAGGTGTCATCAGAAATGCCTTGCCGACAAACCGCCCAAAGATGGGATTTGCAATTTCATGACTTGGGAACGGCGAACAGTGCAAACTGAAGCGTTGCCTGTTTGCCGCGAGAACTGACCGTCAGATCCCGGCTCCCTTCGAGAAGTTCGCGATGCTGCACCAATTCATCCCGCAAACGCATCGCCAGCGTCTGCGAGGTCTGAACGTCCTGCCAAGCCGCTCCTTCTCGGGTCACATGATAGTAGATCCACTCGCCCCCCGGCAGAGCACTCGGGGCCTGGGGGAGCGGGCTGAGTCGCAGTCCCGGCACGCCATGCTGGAACATCAGGTCCACCTGCCGACTACTTCCCAGCTTCCAGTCCAGTTGCCCAGGATTGAGAAGCTCGCGGCATTCCATCTCCGTAATGTTGCCGCGATGCACCCCGACATACCAGTCCCAGGTCGGGTTGAGCCACTTCGGCTCGAGACTCACTTGCATCCCCCGACCCGTTCCCACGAAAAACCGCTGCTCGTACGCATACTCGCGAACCGCATAGATCAATTCACTGATCCGCTTTTTTACCCACTTAAAGATCCGAGCCAGATCGTCATGGTCGTAGGTGGGAATCTCACCCGGAGTCCGCTGTTTGGAGAAGATGGAGAGGGAGCCGACAATTCGGCAGAGTTCCGTGTACATGACCAAAGGGTGAACTCCCTTGGCAAACACGAGAACCCGAAGGGAGCCATGGGCCTCGTTCAGCGTCATCAACATCAGCAGGCGTTCGAGGTCCCCTGGTTCCTGCGTGGCCAGCGTGATTCCCCGGCTCATGACCTGTTCGGCCAATACCGAAATCTTTTCCCCGATCATGTCGTAAATGGCTCGAACGTAATCTCGCTGCAGGACGGGCCAAGCTTCCACCGCCACGACCGGAGGGATGTAGTCCTTGTCAAGCTGCGGAGCGGCCTCTTGCTCGCTGGCCCGCTTGATCTGGGCGATCGGCAAGACCTCGTATCCGGCCAGATTCTGGTTGGAGAGGAGGACGCGAACGTTCAGGGCCCGAAAATCAACCGGTTGATCCCCTCCGCCAGAGACCTCATCCTGGATGTTCAGTTTGGCTTCCAGATACCGGCGAGGGATTCCCTCGCCCGACTCGACCTCCTCCTCGTCGAACTCCGTCTCCTCTCTTCCCGATGGGTCGTCCCGCCGCACGTTGGCTCGCCCCATCTTCAAAGTCGGAACCGCCAGATAGACTCGCAGAGAGGCCTCTTTCTCAAAGGCATCCTTCAGCGGGGCCGTCGCATGCTCCAACTGGCGAACCGCCTCCTGAAGGTCGACTCGGTCGGGCTCCTGACCCAACCCCAGGGCGACCAACGTGCCGTCTTTCAGACGCGCCTGGCAGGCGGCAACGTCCACTTGGTAATTCCCGATCGCCTCTTCACTGATGTCGATGGACCGGAGGCCGTAGTTATAGTGGTGGTCCCACTTCTCCGACGTCTGTATCAATTCCGTCCAGTAACGCTCCGCCGCCTGGAAGTGTTGCGGTCGAAGAAACATCCCTTCCGACCATTGAACGGGGAGGTTCCGCATGGAAAAAAGCCCAAACAAGTGAGAGGTGGCAACGTCGGAAATGGGAACGGGGACAGAAAAGTCGATTCTGTCAGGCCCGTCCTGGGACTGAGCGAGTCGCCGAGTATTCTAAGTCAAACCGGGACTTGGTTTCCAGTGCGTTGCCGCCGCGCGGTTTTTGCCGGCGTTGCCGCTATGCGAAGGGCCGCCGGAGTGTCATGATACGGAGGGGCGGCCTTCCGCCCGCCGGTGCTCGTCGAACCGATCGGTCCGACAGTAGAATACGGCAGAATACGGTAGAATACAGCGAGTAATGGTTTGGAAGAAATGACAGGCTGGGAAGCCTGAACTACGTGGGGGATTCCATCATGCGTCCCAACTCGCGATCCCAAGCTTCGGGACGTCAGTCGTGGCGAGCGGCAGGGAGGCATCCGCAAGGTTCCTCGGGAGGTAAGCAGGTCGCGCGGTGGTCCCTCTCCCTCCTGGCTCTCCTCCTGGCCTTCGCGCTCGGCATGCTGCTGATGCAAGGGTGCCAGCCACCCGGGAAGGCCCATCTGGCCATCCTGGAGATTCCCTATGGTTCGGGCAGCACGCCCCCCATCTACTTCGCGACTTCCGACGTTGCCTACCTGGAGGAGCATCTTCAGCAACGAGTGACGCAGATCGAGGTGGCCGACCGGGGGAAGTGGTTGGCCTTGCGTGAATCCGCCAGCATGCACCGCTTGGCGGAAAACCTGGCTGACTTGCAGGTGGCCCCCGAAGATCGCCTGCTTCTCTACGTTTCCGCGCATGGCATCTCTTCCCAGGGGGAACCTTTTCTGCTCGGCAATGAACTCGACCTGAAGCAGAGCAGCGGCCGGGGAGGCGCGGTCGCTCGTTACCCCCTCCGCGATTTTCTCCGACAAATGGCCGAGGCTCCGGGAAGTCTCAAACTGCTGATTCTGGATTGGGGACGCGTGCGCCATGACCCGAGGTTGGGAGTGACTTGGAACGAGTTTCCCCAGTTGGTGGCCGAGGTGCTGCGAGAGATGGACGATCCCAGGCTGTGGGTCCTCCTGTCGCATGGTGACAATGAACCGGCTGTAAATTTTTCCGACGGCTATTCGCTCTTTGCCCGCGCGGTGGCCGAGGGACTGGGTGGGGCCGCGGATGCTCATCCTCGCGATCGCAATGTCTCGCTGGCCGAACTCCATGGCTACATCCTCGCCCGCCTGGAGGCCTGGGCATCGCCAGATCCCGAGCGACGCCATGCAACTCGACCACAACTGCTTCAAGCGGGCCGGGGACTCGTCACGGATCTCGCCGACGCTCGCAATATCCGCTTGGTCCGAGTTCGGCCATCGCCTCCGGCATCATCTGCCTCTCCGGGCTCGTCGGGCGCCGCGGATAAAGCAACGGGCGGAGATGGGGAGGCCAACGAGTCAGGTTCGCCCGACCGCCGCGAACCAGGGATTTTGGACCATGTTGCCGGGGAAGTCGGCCGGGAACTCGGTCGCGAACTGCAATCGACGGTCCGTCGGAATACGATCGTGTCCCGGGCCGAGTCGGCCAGTTCGCGAACTCGCAGCAATCTCGACCAACTGCGCCGCGCCCTGCCTCCCCCCGCCGCGGAACCGGCGCCACCCGACTCAACCTCTTCACCACCCACGGGCCGAGATTCGGCTCGAGCAGCAACAGACCCGGCCTCCGATGGGTCGGAGGCCGCGACTGCCCCGGATGGCGAGGATGACTCCAATCACGATCAGGCGAATGACCGGAAGCCTTCGGATTCCCCGCAACGGCCCGAGCCCGCGACTCGATTCCCGACTCACCCGCCATCCAATTCCTTGGCCGACCTACTGGCCGCCGACGGGCTGGCACTCGAGTCGCTTTCCGACGCGGACCAGACGATCCTTGGAGTGTTGCATCGAGCCTGGTGGCTGCGCGATCAGCTTCAGCAGCGGTACAACTCGGCCCGCGTCTCCCCGGTTGATTTCGCCCCCCATCGCTGGCGACAACTGAATGCTCGACTGCAACAAGTGGAGCAGCAGTTCCTGGCCGGCCACGATCCCGAGGGCATGACCGAGTCGCTGCTGAGGCTGCTGGGAGAGTTACAGGAACTGCAGGGAGTCTTGGAGGGGAGTGGAGGAGAAGGAGGACGGGGAGGAGGAACGGGTCGAGCGGGGGCTGGGAGTTGGGGAGAGAGTTGGCTGCGATACCGGGCCAGTGCCGAGTTCCCGCTGCAGTATCCCGAGGATCCACTGCTGAAGCAGGGACTGGAAGTGGAACGTCAACTGCGTCTCGCTTTCTTTGGGCTCCCTTGGCTGCTGCAGTGGCAGGCGGTTGAGTTATCGCTGTTCAGCCAGACTGAACCTCCGCGCGAAGTTCGTCAATTGGTCGCTGATTGCCAGGCCTTGAAGCAGGTCCTGGATGCCCTTGCGGAGCAACCGCTCGATGAGATGGGCCTGGAGCGGTTGCGGGACCAACAGCGGGATCTTGATAGGGCCGAGCGGGCATTGCGGGAAGCGTTGGAGCGGCGGTTGCTGGAGAGTCTGCGAACTCGTCATCCAACGCTGCGGCAGCGGCGTCTCCTGCCGCTGGTGGCCTCTCCCTTCTTGCCCGCCGATCAACGAGCCCGAGTGCTCGCTCAACTTCTCCAGCCACTGGAGGAGCGGCCCGTGGCCGATGACTGGAAGCTCACGACGCCTCCTCAGCCTCGCTGGCTGGAGGTCGAGCAGGGCTCCCGTCAACTTACTCTACTAACGCTCGGGATGCTGGAGATCGTCGGTTGGGAGGAATCGGAATCGCCGGCGGCCACCCCCTTGTCGTCCGGGCCTGACGCTCTGCGGACCCTGGGAGATCTCTTCCGCGATCGGCTGGCCGCGCTGGGGGGACCGGTAAGCCAGGATCTTGTCACGCGGTCCGCACATGGTTCGGATCCGCTCTGGCCGCTCCTCCTGTTGGACGACCGCGATCTGCTGGTGGAGCATCGATTTCCTCGTTCGAGCCTGCAGCCTCCCACGCGTCCCGCT
>JBJHCD010000324.1:0-3454 GCA_050485845.1 Pirellulaceae bacterium
ACGATGATGCACATTCCCTGGACCAAGTCGGTCAGGTAGGCCGCTCGGAGTCCTCCCAGAATTCCATACAGCAGGACCACCACGCCGATGATCGGAACCAGCAGATACTCGATCCGATAGACCTGGTCGTTCCACATGAAGGAATCAAAATCGACCAGCGGGGCGGCGACTTTCCCAATGGCCGAAAAGAGCATCGAACCATAGACCATGTAAAACAGCAGACCAAAGATGGCGTAACCCGCCCCCAGCGACTTCGACTGATACCGCTCGACAAACCAGTCTCCCAAGGTCAGGTGTCGCATTCGGCGGTACCAGACGCCCGCGATCCAGTAGAAGGGGGTGACGAACAGCCAGTACATCACGCTCCACATTCCGCTCATGCCGCTCGTGTAGGTGGTTCGTCCGACATTGGCCGGGTCGCTCGAACCTGTTCCCGCCCCGAAGGCGGCAAAGGTTTGCAGGAGCTTTCCGAAGGACCGTCCCCCCATGAAGAAGTCTTCCTGGGCCTTGATCTTGAGGGAGGCGTAGATACCGATCCCGATCATGAGCAGGAAATATCCGACCAGCACCGAGTAATCCAACGCGACCATGAAGACAAACTCCGCACTACGCGACCAACTAATTGCGACAAGCCACGTATTGTAGGGATCGCCCGGCCGATCGCAACTCGGAACGTCGGCATCCAACATCGGCATCCGAAATCGCGTTCGAACACCGGGTTCCGATCGCGTCGCTGGGACGATTCATCGAGAGGGAGATTGGGGAGGGAAGATCAAGTGCCGGATCCGTCCGACGAGTTGCCCCGTTTGGAGCTGATACCAAGTTCCCGGATACGATTGCGGAGCGTCATGCGGGCGATTCCCAAAAGTTCCGCCGTCTGTACTTGGTTGCCTCCCAGGTGCTCCAGGGCCTGCGTGATCAAGATGCGGTCGACGTCACGATGTAGTTTTTCGTAGAGTTCCGTTTGCCCGGTCTGCAGGAGATGTTGGACATGGCGGACAAGTGCCGCGTCCGCATGCTGTTCGATTTGGGGAGGTCGCGCGGCTTCCTGGGGACTTCGGATCGAACTGGGAAGTTCGTGAACTCCGATCACTTCGCCCGTGGCGTGGAGGAGGGCATGCTTGATGGCACTTTGCAGTTCGCGGACATTTCCGGGCCAGTGGTAGGCCTGCATGTGGGCCACCGCCTCGGGGGAAAAAGCCGTGACGTTCTTCCCCAATTGCGGATTGAATCGCTGCCGGAAGTAGTTTGCCAATCGAGGAAGATCGTCCACTCGCTCTCGTAGTGGCGGCAGGTAGATGGTCACGATGTTCAGCCGGTAGTAGAGGTCCTGCCGAAACTTCCCCTCGTCCACCAGTTGGAGGAGCTCCTGATTCGTGGCGGCGAGAATTCGGACATCGGTCTGAATCGACTCATTTCCCCCCAGTCGCTCGAAACGTTGGTCCTGGAGTATGCGGAGCATCTTGGCCTGGGTCGCTCCGGTCATGTCCCCGATCTCATCAAGAAAAAGGGTCCCTTCATGAGTCTGTTCGAATTTGCCGATCCGTCTTCGATCCGCTCCCGTAAAGGCACCCCGTTCGTGTCCAAACAGTTCACTTTCCAGGAGCGATTCGGGAATGGCCGCACAATTCACGGCCAGAAACGGACGGTGTGCCCGCCGGCTATAGTGGAAAATCGAGCGGGCCACCAGTTCCTTTCCCGTACCGCTTTCACCCTGAATCAATACCGTGACGTCTTGCGGGGCAACTCGGCCAATCGCCTTATAGACCTCCTGCATGCGAGGTGACTGTCCGACAATCAGGTCCACGTTTTCACCGAGAAACTCGGCCTGGTCGACAACCGCCGGCACCTGTCTCAACCGACTCGTTTCCAAGGCTCGCTGAACGATTTCTCGCAATTGGGCAACTTCGACCGGCTTGAGCAGATACTCGAAGGCCCCTCGTTGCATGGCCTGAATGGCGGTCTCGGCGCTTGAATAGGCCGTCATGAAGATCACAAGGAGCCGAGGATCAATTTGACGTAGAAGGTCGAACGTCTCCAGGCCACTCATATCGGGCAAGCGGACATCCAGCAGCACCACATCGGGACGTTCCTCTTCCAAGAGGGCCACCGCCCGCCGGCCCGTGCTGGCCGTAAGCAACTGCAAGTTTTCCGATTGGAGTGTTCGCTGAAGCGAGTACAGTACGCTCGGTTCGTCGTCCACAATCAACAACTTCAGCATCATGTCGCTCGCAGGCCAATGGGACTCGGTACAAAACTCGGAATTCATCGCGTGGTGGAGGCGGGCGGGGAAAGCGACTCTTCCAGCCTCTTCGCGGGGGAGGTGTAGGGGAGGGAGTTCGAATTCTGCGTCGCGGCGGCGCGTTCGAGGGATGCCGGCAGCAGGACGCGAAACTCGGCACCTCCCGCTTCTCGATTGTGGGCGGTCAGCGCGCCTCCATGAGCTTCCACAATGCGGCGACAAATTGCCAGCCCCAGCCCGGTACCGGTCTCCTTGGTGCTGACGAATGGTTCGAATATCCGCTCGCCCAGGCGGGCGGGCAGACCGCGGCCATTGTCCCGGAAGATGATTTCGAGCCATCCAGGTTCCATCCCGCCGCGCCCCACCTCGATATCGACCGAACCTCCCGGTCGGATGGAGTCGAGTGCGTTGAGGGCCAGATTGAGAAAGACTTGCCGTAACTGCTCTCCATCCGCCATCAACTCGAGCGGTTCAGAGGGCGCGTGAATCGTGAGCCGAGCCGCTTGCTGTTCCGCTCGGGGGCGAACCAATTCCAGCACCCGCTCCAGTTCATCTTGCAGCCGGATGGCTCGAGGTGCCAGACTGGGAGGGCGAGCAAAATCGAGAAAGGTGGTGACGAGCTTTTCGAGTCGCGAGATCTCATCTTGGAGAATTCGCAAGTCCGTCGTGGCCTGCGACGCCTCTGGAAGTTGCTCGCCGATCGAATGTGCCAGCAGCTTGATCGCCATCAGGGGATTTCTCAATTCGTGGGCCAGGCCGGCGGCCAATTGTCCCATGGAGGCCAGTTGATCGGCTCGCAGCACCTCGCGTTCACTGGCGCGGAGGCGGTCGACCACCACGACAACCTCCCGTTTGACTCGGTCGAGCATTTCATGAAGATCGGCGAAATCGGCACCTTCCCGCAAGGTGAAAGGTCCCGCCACTTCATTCAGCTTTCCGGCGGCGTCTTGGATGGGAATGGAGAGCTGAACAATGGAGCGGGAGATCCCTCGAGCAATCCCGACGCCGGCCAGCGCGCCGGCCGTGATACCTCCCAGGCTAAGCAGCGACAGAGCGACGGCCATCCGCCGGGCGAGTACCTGGATTCGTTCGCTTGTCAGGCGAGCCCCTTCCTCTTTTTCGTTCACTAGCGGTCGAGCGGGATCGATCAACTGGGGGCTGAGGACTTGGTCGACCAGGTCGCTGAGCCCATCCTGTCGCTCCAAGTCCGTG
>JBJHCD010000324.1:3464-6611 GCA_050485845.1 Pirellulaceae bacterium
CTTCACTCCCCGCCAGTCGCCTCAGGTCCTCCTGGAATTGCCGATAGGTCTTCAGCATCGTGGCATCCCACCGCTCAATGTCCGGCGGCATTTCGGACCCATACAGATCCGCGAAGGAGCTGGGAGAGACCTGATCACTTAACTCCAGTACTCGGTCCAGATGCTGATGGCCGCCATCCAGGAGGTAGTCCTTGAGGTGCATGCGAAATTGTCGCAGGTCATGTTCCCATCGCCGAACCAAGGCCAACGTCTCCACCAGCTCATCCAGCTCGGTCGTCGATTTCTTCATCAACAAGAACATGTAGGCGGTCGAAAATCCACCCAGAGCGGTTAGGATCAAGCTAACCGCCAACACGGGGACCACGATCCGTCGCACCAAATTCGATCGCATGGCTAAATCCTAGGCAGTTGTCTAAACCTTGGCCATGCCGGTGGACCATCATGGCTCCCTTACGGACTGCTCTCCTGGGCAACCTCGGGCTCGGCCACTCGCTCGGTTGGTTGCGGTGTTGGAGTCTCTTCCGAGGCTGTCTTGCCCGAGAAGGTATTGGTCAGGACCACGACCATGAAAATACCCGCGCCGAGCAAGTCGATGGAAAGGCCGACGGGAACACCACCAATTTGCGTGATGGGGGCCAGCAGCAGCCCGGCGGAGAGGAACAGGAAGAGTCGCCCACCCCAAGAGACCCCGTTACGCAAATAGCCGGCCAATCCCCCGGCGAGGGCGAAAATTCCGATGGCCGCCGCCGTGAAGGCATGGAGAACGGCCATCGTTCGCAGCTCGCCATCCACCGGGGCCAGGAAGCAGAGAGCCGGTCGGTAAACGAACATGTAGGGGAGCGTGAAACCGACAAGCGAAAAGCGAAACGCGGCGAATGAAGTCTTCATGATGGGGGCGTCGGCAATGGAGGCCGTCGCATAGGCGGCCAAAGCGACCGGCGGCGTGATCATCGACATCATGCCGAAGTAAAAAATGAACAGGTGAGCCGCCAAGGGAGCGACTCCCAGTTCGTTCAGCAGCGAACCCATGAGCGTCGCCATGAGCAAATAACAGACCACCGACGGGACGCCCATCCCGAGAATCAGGGAACAGATCATGATTCCCACCAGGGCCAGGAGGAGATTCGTGTCCACCACGCTCTTGATCGCGGCGCTAAAGTCGCTGGCGATTCCGGTTTGCTGCACGATGCCGATCACAATTCCCACGCAGGCGCTGGCCGCAATCAACGACACACCATTGCGGGCCGCTCGAGCAAACGCATCCATGATGTGCGGACGCCAGGAAGGATGGGTCATGCCGAAAACCAGCAAGGCAAACATCGCCACAATCAATGAACTGAGCACCGACTTGACGATCAGCAGCAAGTGAAGTTCATTGTCGAGCGGATGGATCCAGGGATCCGCCAGGAAAGGACGCCACCAATTCGGAACGTTGCCGGCGAGCATGACGGTCGTCTGGTGAAGCAGCAGCACCACCACAAAGGCTCCCAGCGCCAGCCAACGGGCCGCCAGACGGATCTTGAGGTCGCGCTGAAACGTGCTGAAGGCCAGGATAATGGCCAAGGCGCCCGTCACCGACTTGAATGCCGAGAAACCGAGCAGCAGCAGGGCGATCAATAGGCTGAGAGCGGAAATGAAAACGGCGCCGCCGAACAGCGCGAGGCGGGCGGTTTGCCGTGCGCCATCGGAGATTCCCGTGGCCCCCAATCTTCTGGAGTAGAAAAAGACGATCGCCAGAATCGACATGTAGTAGAGAATGGCCGGGAGGATCGCGGCTTTCATGATGGTGACAAATCCCCCTTCCGGCTGCACCAACTCGAGCATCATGTAGGCGCCGGCTCCCATGACGGGAGGAACCAGTGAGCCACCCGATGACGCGGCCGCTTCAATGCCACCCGCAATATAACCTGGAAACCGGCTGCTCCGCATCATCGGGATGGTGAACGTACCCGTCGTGACCGCATTGGCCACCGCGCTGCCGGACAGCGAGCCCATCAGCCCGCTGGCCGCGACGGAAACCATGGCCGGCCCTCCACGAATTCTTCCAAAGGCCCGCGTGGCGAAATCGATGATGAACTGAGTTGCCCCGGACATCTCCAGGAACGAGCCGAAAATGACGAACAAAAAGACATAAGTGAACATCACGCTCGCCGCCGGTCCCAGTACACCCAAGGACTGAAGCACCGTCGTGCTGACAATGTCCTTGACGCTTTGGCCCGAGTGAGGCAGCAGCCAATCGGGCATCACCGGCCAATCGAATCGCAAGCTCCCGTAGCAGTAATACGAATGGGCGATGAATAGCAAGGAGAGGACCGGGAGAATCCAGCCGATGCTGCGGCGAGTCGCCTCGAGCACCAAAATCAGTCCCAGCAGCCCGATGGCAAAATCCCAAGACGTTTCAATTCCAGCTCGGTCCCCCAGCGAGATGCCGAGCGACCAATAGTTCGAAAAAAGAGGTTCGGACTGCAGGGTGATATAACCGAAGCAGAGCACGACCCCCATGGCCAGAACGACGTCCACGCCACGCAGGATCTGGACGTTTCTCAGTCGCGAGGAAACCGGAAACGTCAGATAGCAGATGACCAAGCCCAGCATCACAAAGATCGACAGGGCCGATTGCGGCTGCAGTTGGTTGTAGTTGACTTCAAAAAGCGTGAATAGGCAAAGGATCACGCCCAGGGTCGTGATTGTGGCTTGACGAATCCGGTCGAACAACACACCATGCTCCCGAGTGAAGTGGAAGGGCTCCGAGGCTCAACCCGCTCGCAGCACCTGGAATAGGTCGCCTTCGTGAGGGATTCTGGCCCCGGCAGGATCACTCCTCCGGCGTGGTGGCATCGACGTCGTCCGCGCTCTTCGCGCCTGAATTTTCCGCGTCTGCTGTCGGTTCCACCTCCCCTTCGGTCTTCTCATCGGACCCGGAAGAGGGCGCGGACGTTGAATCGGCGGAAGATTCAGGCCAGATGCCGATCTCCTTGTAGAAGCGAATCGAACCGGGATGATAGTCCACGCCGGTGGGCCGAGCCGCATTCTGCTCGTTGATCGCTCGCCCCGCTTGATGCCTCTCGTTAATCTCCGCTCGGTTTTCCCAAAGCGAACAGGACAGTTCGTAGATCAGTTGTTCATCTTGAACGGCGGAAGTAATCA
>JBJHCD010000325.1:0-4686 GCA_050485845.1 Pirellulaceae bacterium
CGCCAGTCCCGCCGTCTGCATGACCGTTCGCGGTCCGAATGCTCGTTTCTTTGCCGATGGCGTCGAGGTTACCGACACTGCGTTCGCGCCTGGTTCTCGCTGGAGCGAAGGCTTCCCGGCTTACCAGGGAGTCAACACGGTCCTTCCTCCCAACAGCCCCTCTTGCCTTGAGTGGAACTGGGGGGACTCCTGGGGAATCTACTCTGCCACCAGCCGACATCCAGGGGGAGTTCAAGTCCTTTTGGGCGACGCTTCGGTCCGCTTTGTCAGCGAAACGATCAACGCAGGGAACATTGTGGCTCCCGAACCGGTTTCGGGGCCCAGCCCCTACGGTGTGTGGGGTGCACTCGGTTCGAAATCCGGTGGTGAAACCGTATCCATGGATTTCTGATCGGTATCCAACTTCAGGGAGTACATAGAAGGATGTCTTCGTCAATTTTTCGGCTCCTGGGCCATCGGCAGATGGCTTGGTGGGCCACGGCGCTCAGTCTAATCCTGTTCGTCGGCTGCTCTGGTGGGGGTGGCCCGGCCAAGGGACGCCAGCAGACCTTTGCCGCCAAGGGGAAGGTGACCTACAACGGACTTCCGGTGGCGAATGCCCAAGTGGCATTTCTCCCGGAAGACGACGGGATGCCTCCCGCGTTTGCCGCCACGGCGAGCGATGGGAGTTTCAAGTTGACCACCTATAACCAGAACGATGGTGCGGTCGCTGGTACCCATCAGGTGAAGGTGACCAGCATGGAACAGGAGACAACACCTCCGGTGGAGGTTGATTTCAGTGATCCGGAATCGCTCGCACGTGCCCAGGCGGAACGCTACCGCCAGGGTGTTTCGACGCCGCTGAAGGAGGCCAAGTCGCATCTTCCCGAAAAGTACTCGAAGTTCAGTACATCGGGGTTGATCGCTCGGGTCACGGAAGGTGGCGACAACGAGTTTACTTTCGAACTGACGGATTAAGTCTCGCCCGGCGAGAGCCCATGCCTTCCAGACTTTGGGGGAAGGATGCTGTCGGCTCGAGTCGGTCGTGAGAAATCAAGAACAGCTCGGCGCACCCAATCGGTGGGCGCCGGGCTGTTCTGCTATGAAGTCCCCATGCGGATCAGACTAACGTGCGAAAAAAGAAGGCCAAATCGTCGCGCCGGCCTCGGCCCTCTGCAACCCGAGTCCCTCCGGCTTCAAGTTCGTCAAGTTCACGTTCATCAAGATCGAATTCTGCTGGATCCTCCACTCCCAATTCGCGGCAGGTCAGTGCGGATCGGGAACAAGCCGGGACCGTTACCCGCCCCGCGCCGAGCGGCATGCGACGCCTTCTCGGAGTTGTTCTGGCGGTGACGGTAACCGCGTGGCTCGGCCTCATGGGATTCCTTTGGCTCGAGCAATCCTGGCGCCCGTCCGCGGCCGAACTGCTGCGGAACGCACGACTCGCTCTTTCATCAGGTCGATTTGAAGAAGCGCTCGAGTTTTCCGAGGCCATTCTGGAAGCGGATCCCCAGTCCCCTTCCGCGTTATTGCTGGCTGGCGAAGCCTCTGCTCGGATGGGGCAATTTCCCCAAGCACTCGACTATTACGAGCGGGCTCGCGAGACCGAGGGTGAGGAATCGCAAGTTGCCCGATGGGCTCGAGCTGAAATCCTTCAGCAAATGGGGTGTCTTCGAGAAGCGGAACTCGCCTTTCTCGAGGTTCTCGAGCAGCAACCGCAAATGCTGCTCGCCCGCCAAAGAATGGTCCAGATTCTGGGGATGCTGGGACGACGCTGGGAATCGGTTCCCCATCTGACCTCACTTTTGCAGTCTCGGCAGTTCGACTTGGACACACTCCTGTTCCTTGGTAACCTGGAGCAACTGATCGAGCTCCCCCAGCGGCTCGAGGAAGCCTTGGCGGCCGTCCCGGACGACCCCCTTCCACTTTTGGGCCTCGCTCGCATCGACCTCCGCGACGAGCGACTACGGCAGGCCGAATCACAGCTTCGCCAAGTCGTGGCCCAATATCCCGACATGGCCGAAGCGCAGGTCCGCTTGGGACAAACTCTGCTTCGTCTGGGAGAGGTGGCGGCCTTTCAGAACTGGAAAGCGAACCTATCCGCATCGGTGGGCGATCATCCAGAGACGTGGGCCGTATTGGCCGAGTCGGCTGGAGAGAATGGCGATGCGGAGGGGGCAGCCCGCTGTTACTGGGAAACACTTCGACGTCATCCAGATCACCGAGCCTCGCTCTACCAACTGGGCCAGATTCTGCAGTCTTGGCAGCGGACGACTGAAGCGGACGACATCCTGCAACGTCACGCGAAACTGACTGAACTGGCCCGCGTACTCGATACGATTTACGGACAGCGGACCGATACGGGAGCCATGCGCCGAGCGGCTGAGTTGCTGGAATCTCTCGGGCGGGTGTGGGAGGCTTGGGGGTGGCATGACGCGATTGTGAAGACGGATCCCGAATTGGCGTGGGCCCTCGAGGAACGGGATCGCCTCGGCGGACTACTGCAATCGCAGTCCCTCTCCCTGCAACTCGAGAGCCATCACCCAGCTCGACTCGTTCAGCTCGGCAATCTTCCCCTTCCCGAACGTCTTCCAGCCCATTTGGCAAGTGACGAAGGGAGTTCGCGGGATCCGGAGGTCCAGGTGCCGACTCGCTCAACGTCGCCTCCTCGTGACTCCGACTTTCGGTTTGTCAATTCCGCGACCGACGCCGGGCTGGACTTTACTTATTTCGGCGCTCCGAATCCCGAGTCGGAAGGGCGACGGATGTACGAGTTTGCTGGGGGAGGCGTCGGCATTCTGGACTTGGATGGAGACGGTTGGCCCGACCTGTACCTGGTCCAAGGAGGTGAATGGCCACCCGACCTCGAGCAGGATCGTTATACGAATCGTCTTTTCCGGAATCTTGGAAATGGCCAGTTTCAAGACATCACGCCGTTTGCAGATGTTGGAGATCCGGGATTCGGGCAGGGGGTAGCAATCGGTGACGTGAATGACGACGGTTTCCCCGACATCTATATTGCCAACATCGGCCGCAATCGCCTGTTGCTGAACAACGGCGATGGAACTTTTTGGGATGCCACCGACAATTGGGGAATCGATGGCGAAGCTTGGACCACCAGTTGCCTGTTGGCCGATCTGAACGGCGACGGGTTTCCGGACCTGTACGATGTCAATTATCTGACAGGTGACGATATCTTTACTCGGCTCTGTGAATGGCCGGAGGGGCGTCTGCGGATCTGCGGTCCCGCAACGTTTCAACCCGAGCAGGATGAAGTCTTCCTCAATGCGGGCGAAGGCCGATTTTTGAATCAAACCGACTCGTCGGGAATCGTGCTTCCCGGCGGCAACGGCTTGGGAATCGTGGCCGCTGATTTCGACGGCTCGGGGAGACTCAGCCTATTTATCGCCAATGACCAGACCGCAAACTATTTCCTCGCCAATGGCACGGATGCTGGTTCCCAACAGCTTGCATTCCAGGATCAAGCCCTCTCGATGGGCTTGGCCTACGACCGCGATGGAAATACTCAAGCCTGTATGGGAGTGGCCGTGGGTGACGCCACCGGTAACGGACTGCTCGACCTGTTCGTGACGAACTTCCACCAGGAATCCAATACCTTCTACATGCAGCGCCCCGGCCCATTCTTCACGGACGAGACGCGTCGAGCACGTTTGCGCGACCCAAGTTTCCTGATGCTTGGTTTTGGAACACAGTTCCTGGACGCGGATCTGAACGGGGAACTCGACTTGGTGCTGACCAATGGTCACCTCGATGACTTTTCTTACCTGGAACAACCTTACGAGATGCCTCCCCAATTCTTCCAGAATCAGGGCTCGGGTTCGTTTATGGAAATCGCCCCCGAGAGCTTGGGGGAGTACTTTCAGCACGGCTACCTGGGCCGAGCGCTAGCCCGCATCGACTGGAATCGAGATGGTCGTGAGGACTTTGTCGTCACGCACCTGGACGCCCCGGTTGCTCTGCTGACCAATCAGACTCGGACGAAGGGGAACAACTATCTTGCGATTCAGCTTCGGGGAGTTGCCAGTGCTCGAGACGCCATCGGCGCGACGGTACGAGTTCGCGTGGGTCGCTCCACATGGACTCGGCAATTGACCGCTGGGGACGGATATTTGGTTAGTAATCAGCGGCAGTTGATCTTCGGGCTGGGCGAGGCGGAGGTGGTGGATGAACTGCATGTCCGCTGGCCGTCGGGCCATGAACAGGTGCTGAAGCATCCTCCGCTGAACCGTGAGCTGGTGCTGATCGAAGGACATGCGGATCCGATACAGATCGGCCCTGCCATCGAACACGAAGCTCCACCCACCTCCTGAAGCGACGGCGACTCGCCCGAGGTCGGATTGGGCATTCGTCACATTTTCATTCCTAGTTCTTACCAATTGTGATGCTTACAGAAAGCCGGCACAAAAATGACGACAACGACAGAAGCTGATGTGACGGAAGATCGCCCGGAAACGGCAGCGGATCGGACACCGATCGGGAACCTTCCTTGGATTGCCGCGGGCCTGGTGGTCATAAGCGGCGTGGTGGCAGGCGTGGCCGTCGACCAGACGCTGAAGGTAGAGGGATTTTTTCAAGTCCCGCCAGAATTCAAGCGATCGCATGTCCCACCACCTCCGGAAATGCTCCCTCAATTTGAAGCTGCCGAGCTGGCCACGCAATTCAAGAACTCGGCTTGGACGTTCGGAT
>JBJHCD010000325.1:4696-6607 GCA_050485845.1 Pirellulaceae bacterium
CGTTCGGATTGGCCGGGTTGCTCTTGGGAATTGGTGGAGGAGCGGCAGCGGGTGTCTGGCGAAAGTCGATCCCACGAATTCTCGCCGGCTCGGGGACCGGAGCACTGCTGGGGGCCGTTGCGGGAATTGCCGGCGGAGTGCTGGCCATGGTCGTGTTCCAGACCATTGGATTTGTGGACGACGACTCGGTCGCTTATCGTGCCATCGCGGTGCATGCGTCCGGCTGGGGGCTGGTGGCCGTGGGGGTCGGTGCCGCCGCGGCCGCCATGCTGCGTCGCGATGTTCCAGTAGGAGCCATGTTCGGGGGCGTCATCGGGGCAGCGGTGCTGTCGGCGGTCATCTATGCCCCCGCCGCCGCGACTCTCTTTCCCTTGGAAGATTCCACCGGTCAGTTGGCCCCCACCGGTACCGGCAACCGAATCCTCTGGACGACGGTCACGGCTCTTTTGATGGGACTTGCCATGGCTTCCACCTTGACTCCTCCCAAGAGCAGCCAAGCCACAAAGTCGCCAGCCAAGAGCGCGGAATAGGCCACCCCGGATGGCTCGGGGACCACTCACTGGCAGAAGGCTCATGGTCCATCGGCAAACAGCCGCCAACGGATCGCGAACAGCCGCCAACGGAACGGCGACCAGATCACCCCCAGTGTACATCCATGGATCTTCCCCAGACCAAGGAAGCCCCGAGGTTGCATCGAGCAACAGGACGTGAGATGCTGATGATCGGATGCTGAATGGAGGCGAACGGAACCATGTACGCGGAGTGGACTTCATGCTCTGGGTGGTTGGCCGACGACGATATCTCGGCAAACTATGGGTACCACGCATCTTGAGCATCCTTGCCTCCGTCCTTCGCCTCCACCCCTTGCCTTCCGGTTCGAATCCCACCTTGGTAACTTTCCTTCCCGCTCCCGGAAATCCCCGTGAGGTGACGCATGTCGTCGTCCGCTGACCCCACCAAAACTCACGTCGTTCAGACCCTCTCCCATGAAGTCCCCTGGATATCCTGCCGCTTCGATCCGACCGGGAAATACGCTTTCGGCGGTTCCGAGGACTTCCATGTCTGGCGGTTTGAGCTGGAGAGCGGCGAAAAACAGGCCTATCCGTCCGATGCTTGGGTCCGAGCACTCGCCTTTCCCGATGCCGACACGCTGATCACGGGAGGCTATGACGGCCGGTTGATCTGGTGGCCGGTAAGTGGCGAGCAGGTCGAGCCGATTCGGGAAGTGGCCGCCCACGATGGCTGGGTCCGCGCGCTGGCCATCAGTCCCGACGGCAAACTGCTGGCCAGCTGCGGCAATGACTTCAAGGTCAAGATCTGGGATCTTTCCGACGGGACTCTCGTCCAAGAACTGCTCGGACATGAGCGAGATGTCTATCATGTCGCCTTTCATCCCCAAAGCCAGGACGTCGTCTCGGGTGACATTCTGGCTCGCTTCATCCACTGGGATCGCTCCAGCGGCACGCCCCAGCGCGAATTTCAAATCGAAACGTTGCACAAATACGACCCGACGTTCAAAGCGGACTATGGGGGGCCGTATGCGATGTGCTTCGACCCGAGTGGCGAGATTCTGGCGGCGTCCGGCATTACCAACGTCACCAACGCCTTCGCCGCCGTCGGAAATCCCGCCGTCTCATTGATCGATTGGGAAAAGGGTGAAGAGCGAATCGCTCTCCTTTCCAAAACCGACTTAAAGGGCAAAGGCTGGGGACTTGTCCTCCACCCCGATGGCTTCGTCATCGGAGCTTCCGGCGGCCCGGGAGGAGGTCATCTCCTGTTCTGGAACCGGGACGACAAAGATGAATTCCACACCTTCAACCTCGGTAATCTCGTCCGGGATCTGGACCTTCACCCAGACGGTCGCCGTCTGTTGACGTGCCATTTCGACAAGAACCTGCGGATCAGCCTGAT
>JBJHCD010000326.1:0-6595 GCA_050485845.1 Pirellulaceae bacterium
ATCGTGATCTACGAACCGGCTTTCAGTATCATCGGCGACCCGGCAAAGCGCGACCCACGAACTCGGCAAAGCGCCGATCATTCGATGGTCTACATTATCGCCACGCTCCTGCGGAAGGGACTCGAGCAAAAAAAGGCGAGCTGGACCGAACTGATGCTCGCTCCCGCCGACTACGACGACACGAGCCTCATGCACCCTCTGACGCGAAAGTTGATGGAGCGGATTGAGTTTACGCATGGAGGCGACGCGTATGATCACGACTACCCCGAGGGAATTCCGACCACGGTCGAGATTCAAACGCCCGATGGCCAGTGGCGTTCGAGTGGCAAGGTCCTGTTTCCGCTCGGCCATGCCCGCAATCAAGACTCTCAACTCGAAGAAGTCCTCCGCCACAAATTCCAGCATCTGGCCGGCTTGGGAGTAACCGATGTGTCAGGTCTCGAATCGCGACTGACAGATATCCGCCAGCAGGACGGCCGGCAGATTCGACGGCTCTACGAGTTTCCCCTTAGCTCTCTCGCCGCACGTTCCACCAAGTTCGACTGACTCCGCCACGCCATGACCGCTTCCGATCCATCTTCGTCGTTCCCATCGTCCCCGTCATCATCCCCGTCATCGCCCTCGTCATCCCCTTCGCGAAAATCCGTTGGGAGGGAAACGCCGAGAGGTCAGCCGCCGGGCGATCAATCGCCATGGTCGGGGGTTCTGGTGGTGGATAAGCCGGCCGGGATCACTTCGCGGGACGCCGTGAATCAAATACAGCGCGTGGTACGTCCCAGCAAGGTTGGGCATGCCGGCACTCTCGATCCGCTCGCCACGGGAGTCCTAGTCATTTGCCTGGGAACCGCGACTCGACTGATCTCCTATGTTCAGAGGATGCGAAAGACGTATAGGGCTACCTTCCAGTTGGGCGTGACCAGTGAGACGGATGACATCGAGTCGCCGTTGACGCCGATCCAAGGGGCGAACGTTCCCTCGAAGGAGCAAGTCGAAGGGGCATTGGAGAATTTTCGAGGTGAGATTCTGCAGACGCCTCCTCGCTACTCGGCCCTCAAGCTGCAAGGGCGACGGGCCTACGAATTGGCTCGGAAAAACGTTGACTTTCAGCTTCAACCCCGGCCGGTGACCATCCATGCAATCGAGTTGATCGATTACCGGTTCCCAGTGGTCGAATTGCGAGTCACTTGTAGTTCGGGTACATACATCCGGTCCATTGGACGGGACCTGGGAGAGCTTCTGGGGGTGGGAGGCGTCATGTCGGCGCTTTGCCGCGAAGCGGTGGGAGCTTTTCGGCTCGAGCAGGCACTGTCGCTCGACAAGTTGGATCCCGAGTCATTGGCCGACTCGCTGCTTCCATTTTCCAGCGCTCTGGTGGACCTCCCGTCGATCGGCGTTTCGTTTTCGGCCGCGACCCGTTTGCGGCAGGGACGCATGATATCCGTTCAGGAAGTCGGTCCTGACCAGTCAGCAAGCGGCATGAACTGGACGGCGGACTCGACGAACTCGGAAATCGCGGCCTTTGATCCCCAGGGGGAACTGGTGGCGATTGTGCGGCGGGTGGGCCTGGATGACCTGAAACCGGAGAAGTGTTTTCCAGCCCGTTTTCCCGGCCGTGATCCCGCCTGCTGATCCGTTGGGCCAGCGATGATCCGTTCGGCGACTTCCGGGCGACCGGCTTCACGTCGGGCCGACTTCAGAGTGGCCAGATTCAGAGGGACCAGATTCAGAGGGACCAGATTCAAAGGGGCCAGATTTGGGGAACCAAGGCCAGGGTCACGACTCCGACGAGCAGGGTCAGGGGGAGGCCGATGCGAGCAAAGTCGGTAAAGCGGTATCCACCCGGACCGTAGACCATCAAGTTGGTTTGATAGCCGATGGGCGTGGCAAATCCGGCCGATGCCGCCATGATGACGATGATGGCGAACGGCATGGGCTGCGCGTCGATTCGCTGCGCGGCGGCCATGGCGATCGGAAACATCAGAACGGCGGCCGCGTTATTGGTAATAAAGGCCGTGGTCACCAGCGTGGCGAGATAGACCGCGGCCAGGACGGCCAGTTCGTGGTTGCCCACGAGGTTCATCAAATAGCCCGCCACCGTCTCCGCCGCCTGGGAGACCTGCAGCGCTCGTCCCAATCCGAATGCGGCCGCGATCACCATCAAGATCGACCAATCGATGGAACGGCGGGCTCCCGCCGCCGTGCAGCAGCGGGTCAGGATCATGAGCATCGAGGCCATGAGGGCGCTTTGCAGCATGCTGAACCAGCCCAGGCTGACCGTCACGACCATCCCAGCGAGAATGGCCATGGCCAGGGGGGCCCGCTCGTAATGCAGCGGCCAGGAACCTTGGATCGGTGAAACAAGGTAAAAGTCTCGGTTGTTCCGCTGGCGATCCACGAACTCGGGCGACGCCTCCAGCAGCAACGTGTCACCAGCTCGCAAGCGAATGTCCCCGATCTTCCCCGAGAGCCGCACGCCATTTCGAGCCACGGCGATGACCACGGCGGTGTAGCGCGTTCGGAACCGACCCTCCCGGATGGTGCGCCCCACGACCGGGCAGCTATCGGAGACGACCGCTTCGATCAGGCAGCGGCGAGGGCGAGGCGAGTCGAGTTTGAAGACTTGATTGGTCGCCGGAACGAGCCCCCGAACCTTCTGCAAGTCGACCACGGAATCGACCACTCCGACGAAGACCAGCCGATCGTTGGCTTGCAAGACTTCATTTGGAGGCACGGCCACAATCACCTCCGTCCCCCGCTCGATTTCCATCAGAAACGCACCGGGCAAGTGGCGCAATCCCGCTTCTTCAATCGTCCGACCCACCAGGGGACTGTTGGGCTCCACCAACATGTCCAAGGTATATTGCCGTGGGTCGTCCAGTTCGCTGATCGGCGGTCGGCGGTCCGGCAGGAGCCAGGGGGCGGCAACGACCAGAAATGCAAAGCCCACGATGGCCACCGGTATTCCGACCCAGCAGAGGTCGAACATGCCGAGTCCCGGAAGGCGCATCTCACTGACTAGCAATCCGTGAACCACCAAGTTCGTGCTCGTTCCGATCAGCGTGCAGGTCCCTCCCAGGATGGTCGCGTAGCTGAGCGGAATCAGAAGGTGCGAGGCGGCCAACCGGTGCTTCTTGGCCCAGTCGAGCACGGCGGGCATCAGGATGGCAATGATGGGAGTATTGTTCAGAAAGGCGCTAGCCATTCCGGCCGGGACCATCATCCGGAGCAGCCCTCCCCGCAAGGATTTCGGGCGACCGAGGAGGTGCTCGCTTACCATCGCGATCGCCCCCGTGTCCCGAAGTCCATGGGCCACGACAAACAGGGCGGCGACCGTGATCATTCCTTCATTGGAAAAGCCGATCAAGGCATCCGACGCCGAAAGGACGCCAAAACGCCAGGTCCCGTTCTGCGGTACGGGAACGACTAGCGTCATGGTAAGCCCCCCCAACATCACCATGTCGGCGGGCCACCGCGTTCCCAAGAGCAGCGCCAGAACAACGCCGACCAATCCAAGAGTTACCCATGCTTCGGGAACCATCGCGGTCATCACCCCCCAAGGGTCTTGTATTCGTTTGACACGATCGGCCTCAATCATACGGGGATTCGAGGTGGCGCCCAGATGGTGCCCGGACGGCGAGACGTTCTCGCTTCCACCGTTTTCATCGTCACTTTCGGACCATGGGCGACAGCGGAGTGCCGGAATCCGGCGGATCTTCAGTATTCCCGCTTGAATCGGCGGCTAGACTTCCCACAGGGGAAGTTGTCAAGATCGACGTTGCCATGTTCTCGCCATGTCCCCCCCCTTTGCACGCCATTAACTTGCCACTTACTCGCCACTTACTCTCGACTCTCTTGGATTTTGTGACGCGCGAGAATGCACGAGGATGCACTTTGATGCACTGGTCCGATTGGGGCGGGAATTGGTGAAGCCGTGCCGTTGGGGAATTTCAGTTCCAGTCAGGCAAGAGTTAACGGCGTCACGAGGAATCCTGATGACGGCTCAAGGAACCGGCCGAAGATGGGTGAGTCACGGGTGATTCCCGTTGACCGGGAGAAATCCACGGAAAGTATCGGGCATGGACGCGCCCCCCCCCCCCCGACCGTCCCACGGGACGGCGCCCCCCCTAGCCTTGGCGGCTCGCGTCCATGTTCCAAGACCGCAACTTAAAAGTCGATCTCGCCGCGATGGGGTTGATCGCGCTGACTCTGTTCCTGGCGGTTGCGCTGACAACTTACGATCCCGCGGATCCCCTGACTTCGATCGCCTCGCCACTCGACCCCTTGCGGTCCCAGGACCTGCCGGTCTTTCCCCCGAATGACACGGTCCAGAATGCCTGCGGTCCATGGGGGGCCCTGACGGCGGACCTTCTTCTCAACGGGGTAGGCTGGGGAGCGTACCACTTGCTCCTTTCGCTGACCCTGCTGGCCGCGGTTCTTTTGCAGCGGCAGCCCATCGACGCGCCCGTGGTTCGATTCTTGGGCTGGCTGATGACCTTGGTGGGGACGGTGACTCTCGCCGCGATGCTGATTCCCCAGTGGTCCCCAGGCCCCGTTATCGGTTCTGGCGGTTATCTCGGCGCCCTGTTGGAACACGCGCTGATGCAATATTTCGCTCGACTCGGTGGGCTGATCCTCAGCCTTAGCGTGGTCGTCGGCGGGATCTTGCTCTGCACGGATTATGTCCTTCTGCGCGGTCTGGCCTCGGTTGCATCGAGCATGGCACGAATGGCGCGGCGACTGGCCGCCGGCGGGAAAGGGCAGAGTGTTGGGGAGTCTTTTCATGACAGATCATCGTCAGCTGTCAAAGTGTCCGGCAACTCCAACGAGGAGGAGGAGCAAGACGAATCGGATTCGGGAATCCGGATTCGGCGTAAACATCGTGGCCGCGCCAGTGACATCGAGGAGGAATTCTCCGAAATGCTCGGTGATGATGAAGCCGATGACTCCGCCGACGCGTCCTGGGAGGACGAACAGGAAGATGACGATGGTGAGCAGACCGAGGACGACTCGGTGGGAGAAGATCCCGAGCTGGAACCGGATGTAGCCATCACGCGAAAAGTCGCGGGAGGAAAGAAAGTCCGAGCGGATCAGGAACACGATTCGTCCGGTCCCCGCATTCGCAAACGGGGGAAGAAGCCGAGCGAAGCCGAGTTGCCGTTGGATCATTTGGACGAGGCGGCTCGGGGGGGAGATACCGCCGAGTATGAACTTCCGTCGATCGATCTCTTGGTTCCGGGCGGGGATATCTGTTTCGAGTCCCAGGAAAAAGAGATTCGGCGCAAGGCGAAGATTTTGGAGCAGACGTTTGCCGACTTCGGGTTTCAGGTCAAGGTGGTCGAGATTGAAACGGGCCCCGTGATTGCTCAGTACGAAGTTCAATTGGAGGCGGGGCTGCGCCTCTCGAAAATCACCGGCCTGGCCGACGATTTGGCGATTGCCCTTCGCGTTCCGAGCGTCCGGATTGTGGCCCCGATTCCCGGCAAGAACACGGTCGGGATCGAAGTACCCAATAGCGAACGCCAAGTGGTCCGACTCCGCGAGGTACTGGAAGAATCGAACGCCAAGACCAGCAAGATGCGCATCCCCCTGTTCCTCGGAAAGGATGTCTCGGGAAATCCGCTGACGGTCGATCTCTCGACACTTCCCCACTTGCTGATTGCCGGGCGGACGGGAACGGGAAAGAGTGTCTGCTTGAACGCCATCATCTCGTCCATGCTGATGACCAAGCGACCGGATGAAGTCCGCATGCTGATGATCGATCCGAAAATGGTGGAACTCAGCGGCTACGCTCGGCTACCTCACCTCATGCATCCCGTCGTTACCGACATGAAGAAAGCCGAGGCGATCCTGGCCTGGGCCGTGGATAAAATGGAGGAGCGGTACGCGCTGTTGGCCCGTGCCGGAGTCCGCCATGTCAGCAGTTACAATCAACTTTCGGAAGAGGAGTTGATGGATCGGCTGCAGCCCGAAACGGACGAGGAACGACAGAACATTCCGCTCAACCTTCCCTTCATTGTCATCGTCGCGGATGAGATGGCGGACCTGATGATGACCTCGGGCAAGGAAGTCGAACAGCATATCATTCGTCTGGCCCAAAAGAGCCGAGCGGTTGGAATTCACTTGATTCTGGCCACGCAGAAACCGACCGTGGACGTGATTACCGGGTTGATCAAGTCGAACCTTCCGGCCCGCATCTCCTTCCAGGTGGCCAGCCGGACGGATAGTCGAGTGGTACTGGATGAGATGGGAGCGGAAAAGCTGCTGGGCAATGGCGACATGCTGTTCCTTTGGCCCGGGACCAGTACTCTCTTGCGAGGCCAAGGGACGTACCTGGGAGACGATGAAATCGATCGGATGGTCGAGTTCGTCAGTCGTGGCGAGCAGAACTTCGTCAACGAACTGGTCAATATCCAGGTGAACGACGAGCCGGCCACGGAACTCGGCGACCTCAAGAAACGCGATGAACTCTATCATCAGGCGGTTGAAGTCATTCTGCGCGAGGGTCGCGGAAGCGTCTCACTGCTTCAACGAGCGCTGGGAATCGGTTATGGGCGAGCGGCCAGGCTGATCGACTTCATGGAAGAAGATGCAATCG
>JBJHCD010000327.1:0-6584 GCA_050485845.1 Pirellulaceae bacterium
TCACCGACGACGGCACCGGTGTGCAGGACGACGCGCTCATGCGCAGGGCCATGGAGTACGCCGTGGGGCTCGGGGTCACCCTCGCCCAGCACTGCGAGGTGTCGGCCCTGTCGGCCGGCACGTGCATGCACGAGGGCGAGTGGTCGGCCCGCCTCGGCCTGCCCGGCCAGCCCGCCGCCGCGGAGGAGCTGATGGTCGCCCGCGACATCGCCCTCGCCCGCATCACGGGCGCCCGGGTGCACATGCAGCATCTGTCCACGGCGGGTTCGGTCGAAGTCACGTTCACCACGATCACCTGGTCCAGATTCTCGGCTGCGGCGAAATCCCGCAGGTCCTGCTGAACTCGAGCAATCGATTCCCGAGGTGTTTCGTCGCTCGGACGCATCGAATCATCCGCCAGACGCTCGATCGCCGGGCCGACATTGAACAAGACCCCAGGACGTATCCGCCGATCAACCTCTGCCAGTTCCGGCAGACACTGTTCCACCACCGCCGGTTCCAAGGCACGGCTGGCCTTTTGAAGTTGCCGAGCTTCTTCCTCCAGTGTTGTCGATCGAATGTCATGTCCTCCCGCCACCAGGTCGGTCCAGGGAGTGAGGCCGAGCGGAGCAAACTGAGGAAGTTCGCTGACCAGTCCTTGACTCCCGGAGAGGCCGAGTCGCAATGCGGTGAGTCCAACAATCGATGTGGTGGCGACCCCGCCACGAGCACCAAGTAACCAGATTCCGAGTCGGCGCGGCATGAGGCAAATTCAGGTGAGAGGAAGGAAGCAAAGGGGGGAAGGCGAGCTTAGATGACCTCGGCCGGTAACCGAAGTGCTGGTGTCCCAGGGGGGGCTACCGAATTCGGGAGGAGACCGATAGGATTGAGTTTGACACGGGGCGGTGGCGAGCGTCAAGCGGCGGGACCCCGATGATGCGTGATTCCAGCGAGTGCAGGCATGTTCGAAGCCATTCAGACGGCACCCCCGGACCCCATCCTGGGACTAAGTGAAGCTTTCAAGCAGGATCCGAATCCCCGCAAGATCAACCTCAGCGTCGGGGTCTATCAGGACGAGTCGGGTCGAACGCCGATTCTTGAGTCCGTCAAGCAGGCGGAACGGCTCCTTGTGGAAGAAGAGGATTCCAAGGGGTATCTCGGTATTGCCGGTCATCCGGTCTTTGCCGCGGAATCCCAGCGGTTGGTGTTCGGACCCGATGTCGACAGGTCCCGCCTGGCCACCGTGCAAACTCCGGGCGGAACCGGCGCGCTCCGGACCGCCGCGGAACTGATTCGTCGTCAGTTTCCTCATGCCCAGATTTGGTGCAGCCAGCCGACCTGGGCCAACCATCCCAATATCTTCCAAGCGGCGGGGCTGGATGTTCAGTTCTATCCGTATTTGAACAACGAAGGACAAGGGCTTGATCTGGACGGCATGCTCTCGGGCCTCCAGGAAGCTCGGCCCGGTGAAGTCATCTGCCTTCACGCTTGCTGCCACAACCCTTCGGGCATCGATCCGACGGAAGAACAATGGCAGGAAATTGCCACGGTCATGAAGCAGCGGCGCCTGCTTCCGCTCGTCGATTTCGCCTACCAGGGATTCGGTTCGGGCTTGGAGGAGGATGCAGCGGGAGTTCGCGTGCTGGCCGATGCCGGACTCGAAATGCTGGTCTGTAGCTCCTATTCGAAAAATTTCGGGCTCTACGCGGAAAGAACCGGTTCGCTGACCGTTCTTGCCGAGACCTCCGCCGCCGCCGAAGCGACGCTCAGCCAATTCAAAGCGACGATTCGAGCCAACTATTCCAACCCGCCGAAGCATGGCGCGGCCGTCGTGGCTCGAATTCTCACCGACTCCATTCTCCGCTCCTTGTGGGAGCAGGAAGTGACGGCGATGCGGGAACGCATTCGGCGGATGCGGCACCTGTTCGTCGAGTCGCTGCGGGCTCGGGGGGTCGAGCGCGATTTCTCGTTCTTGCTCGACCAACGCGGGATGTTCTCCTTCTCGGGACTGAACCCGATGCAAGTCGATGAATTGCGGAAAGAGCATGGCGTCTACATTGTCGGGAGCGGTCGCATCAACGTGGCGGGGATGACCGAGGCCAACATGGAACCGCTGTGCACCGCCATCGCCGGCGTGCTGGCCTCCTGAGCGGGACGCTTTACGACCGGGCCCGGACGCGGACCGTCGGATTGGTTTCACCCGCTACCGCCGCGCGGACATTTTCGCTCTCGGCCATTACTTCGCTCTCGCTCCGGCCGGTTCCTGTTGCGAGAGGCAGTGAAAAGCTCCCAGGCCCCAGACGAGGTCCAGCGCGGGAGAGCCGACGACCTCTCGGTCGGGAAACAGGGCTTCCAGACGCCGTAGCGCGATCTCATCCGCCGGGTCGTCGAACAGCGGAACGATCAGGCCACCTTGTTGGAATGTGAAGTTGCAGTAGCTGGCCGGAAGCCGCTGACCCTGGCAATACTGGGGCGTGGGAATCGGGAGCAGTTCGATATTCAGCGGGGCGCCATGGGGAAGGCGAATGGCCTGCAGTTGCTGATAAAGGAACTGCAACACCTCGAAGTTCTCATCCGCTGAATCGGTACAGGTGGCGGCCACCACGGTCCCTGGATCGACAAAGCGAACCAGTTGATCGATGTGGCCATCCGTGTCGTCTCCCGCAAAGTCGCCTCCGGCCAGCCAGTAGATCGAGTCGACGGCGAGGTAGTCGCGGAGAGCCTGCTCGATTTCGGCTCGCGTCAGAGACCCATTTCGACTGGGGTTCAGCAGGCACGACTCGGTGGTCAACAGCACGCCCTCGCCATTCCCTTCAATCGCTCCTCCTTCCAGCACCAAACCGGGATGATAGCAAGGCAACCGTAGCCACTCGGCTGCCCTCCGAGGGATCTCGTTGTCCAGCTCAAACGGAGGATACTTGGAACCCCAGGCATTGTACTGCCAATTGACGATCCCCTTTTCGCCACTTGGTTTGGCGAGGAAAATGGGACCATAATCCCGAATCCAGGAATCATTTGTCGGCCAGGGCAGGATCTGCACGTTCGGCACGTCGCCCACCAGTTGCGTGGCTTGCACTCGACCTGCTTCCGTCCCCGCGACCAATCGCACCGGCTCAAACCGAGCGACCAGCCGTACCCACTCGGCGTAAACCGGCGGAATCACCTCGAACTTGTCGGGCCAGGTGTTGGGATTATGGGGCCAAGCCAGCCACGTCGCCTCGTGCGGTTCCCATTCCGCCGGCCAGCGGTATCCGGCCGCCGCCGGCGTTTCGTTCCCGCCGGGCGCAGCGGGGTCCTGGTCTTCCGTGTGATCGGCCATGAATATCTCGGTCCTCGAAGGTCAAGCTTGGTCCAGCATCCGCTGCAGGAGGCCCTGGTAAGCATCGATCCGGCGGTCACGCAGGAAGGGCCAGTGGGTTCGCACGG
The DNA here is from genome assembly GCA_050485845.1 of Pirellulaceae bacterium. Lineage (GTDB taxonomy): Bacteria > Planctomycetota > Planctomycetia > Pirellulales > Pirellulaceae > JBJHCD01. The sequence continues at coordinate 3,406 of JBJHCD010000327.1, forward strand.
TGTCGATGTTGCGGAAGTCGCATTCGGAAATCAGGATTTCTTCGTCGGTGTGGGACGCTCGAGCTTGAACTCGGCCATTGGGATCGGCGACGAAGGAGGCGCCCCAGAATTCCAAACTCCCTTCCTTTCCAACTCGATTCGGAGCGGCGATGTACACTCCGTTGGCAATGGCATGGGATCGCATCATGGTCTCCCACGAGGACCATTGCGTTTCTCCGAAGGTCTCCTTTTCGTCCGGAAGCCAGCCGATCGCCGTGGGATAGAAGATGATGTCGGCGCCGGTCAGGGCGGTCAGTCGAGCGGCCTCGGGGAACCACTGGTCCCAACAGACGCAGACTCCGATTCGACCAAATCGAGTGGGGAAGCTGCGAAAGCCCAAGTCCCCCGGGGTGAAATAGAACTTCTCGTAGTACAGCGGATCATCCGGAATGTGCATCTTGCGGTAGATTCCCGCCTCGGAACCGTCCGTGTCCCAGACGAGCGCCGTGTTGTGATAGAGGCCGGGGGCCCGGCGCTCGAACAGGGAGCCGACGATGACGACCCCATGTTTTCGAGCGGCCTCGGAAAGGGCCAGCGACGTCGGCCCCGGAAGGGGTTCCGCGTCGTCGAAACGGGCATGGTCTTCGGTTTGACAGGGATAAGGGGTGGCGAAGAGTTCTTGCAGGGAGATGATTTGGGCTCCCTGTTGGGCTGCTTCGGCGATCCGCTGTAGCGCCTTGTCCAGATTGCGTCCCTTGTCCGTTTCACAGGACATCTGAATCAGAGCGATGGAGACTGGCTGGGAGCGCGAGGAGGAAGCCATGGGAATTCGGGCACCTGCATGGGGACAAGGGGAAGACGCGAAAGGAACAGACACTCGGAAGCACGAACCGACAGCACGGCCGCACCACATATACGGAGCATGTACTGAAGATACACTGGAAATAGTCTGGGAATGTTTTGAAAATGTTCCGGAAATGTTCCGGAAATATACTGCAATCACGGCTCGGGCGAGAGCCCTAGGCCCTGCATCCTGGGGATGGTACTCTATGCCGGATGATCGGAAAACCGCCCCGAGGGCTCTTCATCACCGGAACCAGCACGGACGTTGGCAAGACCTATGTCGCGTCGCGAATTGCCCGTTCGCTGGTTCGAGCGGGAAAGCGAGTTGGGGTGTACAAGCCGGTCGCTTCCGGTTGTCGCGATGTCGATGGAACTCGGCAGTGTGACGATGCAAGCCAGTTGTGGGAAGGGGCGGGGAGGCCGGGCGAGTTGGCGGCGGTTTGCCCGCAGAAGTTTCTGGCCCCCGTTGCCCCCCACTTGGCCGCCCGTCGCGAGGGGCGCGTCGTCGACTCGGATTTACTGCGCATGGGGCTCGACTATTGGCGGGAGCGTTCGGAATTCATTATTGTCGAGGGGGCGGGAGGTCTGATGTCCCCCGCCAGTGACGATGACTACGTTGCCGACTTGGCTCACGAATTTCGCTTTCCGCTCATCGTCGTGGCGGCCAATGCCTTGGGGGTGATCAATCAGACCCTGCAGACGCTGATCACGGCCGCCACGTGGCTCGACGGACTCGACGTGGCGGGTATCGTGCTGAATGACGTCCACCCGGACGTGGATCGAGACCCGAGCAGCGGTGATCATGAGGAAGAATTGCGGCGGCGGTCCGTTCCGCCCCTGCTCGCCCACCTGCGCTGGAAAGACGACTTGGCCGACGAAATCGATTGGTGGGAGCTGGGCAAGTCGTAAGCTCCCGGGCATGGACTCGAACCATGAATGGCGGAGCCAAAATCCGCTGTGTTGCCAATTACACCACCCGGGAAGGCTTGGGAGTTACTCACTTAGGTGTGTTGCTCCCCTGTTGCTCTGCACCTTTGTACGCAGAAGGCTCAACCTGTCAAGCTCACTCCGTGGGAACGACCTTGTTTGCGACTGGAGAACCCCCTTCAATGACCCATTCAGATGCTGCTGGAGTTTTTCGAGCGAGCGCGTGCGGCGTGGGGGCGATTGCTCTGGGGGTGCTTGCCCTGGGGGCTCTCAGTATGGTGGCCATCCCGGCAGGTGTTTTGGCGATGGAGGGTGGCGTATCGGAGCGACGAGGTGCCGAGATGGGTCCGGTGGTCGAGGAGTCGACGGCCGATGGGGTTCGATGGACGCGGACCCAGGTTCGGATTCCCAGTTCGTTGGACGGGTCGCTGCAGCCGAGTTATCTGTTGGTTCCCAAGGAGAGTGCCGCCGGCCGGGAGGGGCGTCCCTTGCTGGTGAGCCTGCATTCGTGGAGTGGTGACGTGGAGCAGCGAAATGTCCCGCTGGAGCAGTTGGCCGCGAGGCGTGGTTGGCTGGCGTGGGTGCCGCATTTTCGAGGCTCCAATAATCATCCCGAGGCCTGCGGTTCGAGGATCGCTCAGCAGGATATTCTGGACGGAGTCGATTGGGTTCTGAAGAACTACGATGTCGACAGCTCGCGGATCTATCTGACCGGGAGTTCGGGAGGGGGGCATATGACCCTGTTGATGGCTGGCCGTTATCCGGACCGCTGGAGTGCGGCGAGTGCCTGGGTACCGATCACGGATTTGTCGGCTTGGCATCAGCGGCACGCGGCGGGGACCTACGGTGAGATGATGCGTTTGTGTTGTGGTGGCCCGCCGGGAGAGAGTTGGCAAGTCGATCGTGAATATCGGGAGCGGTCTCCCATGACCCACTTGGCTGGCACCAAGGGGTTGCCGGTCGATATTGCCGCGGGAATTCGCGATGGCCATGACGGTTCGGTGCCGATCGATCACTCGCTTTATGCATTCAACGTCCTGGCGGCGGTGTGGCGAGTGGACGGGATTTCGCAACTGGAGATTGACCAACTGCTCAGGCCGGCAGGGAAACTGGAAGAGCCGAGAGAGTCGGATCTCGTGGAGGACGAAAGTTTCGGGCGGGCGATTTACCTTCGTCGACATGCGGGACCTTCCCGCGTGACGATTTTCGAGGGGGGGCATGAGGGGTTGGCCGAGGCGGCCGTGGCCTGGTTGGAGGGGCACCAACGCCCGACGTTTCATCCCTAGGGAAGCACGAAGTGGCTCGGGGTGATTCGGCGTGATGAGGAAGCCAAGTCGCGCCACCCAAAGCTGGGACAAACCGAGGCTGGGAAGAAATCCGGGAGTAGGAAGGAAAAGGGCTGGGAAGAAATGGGTGGAGATTCAATCCTG
>JBJHCD010000328.1:0-6573 GCA_050485845.1 Pirellulaceae bacterium
GCCTTAGGTCGCGGTAAACGTATTGACCAGCAGCATGGCGATGGTCAGCAGTCCCACGCCGCCGGGGACCGGCGTGATGTGACTGGCCACCTTCGACACCTCGTCAAAGGCCACATCGCCACGGAGCCCTTCGTCGGTCCGATTGATGCCGACGTCGATCACAATAGCCCCCGGCTTGACCATCTCCGCGCGAATGCAATTCGGCTTCCCCACGGCCGCCACCAGAAGATCGGCTTGTCGAGTGTACTGGCTGAGGTCGGGAGTTCGAGAGTGGCACAAGGTGACGGTTGCATTGGCAAAGTCGGGGCCGTACAGCGAGGATCGTTGTGAGAGGAGGCTGGCCAGCGGCTTGCCCACGATATCGCTGCGTCCCACCACCACCGCATGTTTTCCCGCCACGGGCAACTGGTAGTGCTGAAGGATCCGAAGTACGCCGTGCGGCGTGCAGGGGAGAAACCGAGGCCGTCCCTGGACCAACAGGCCCACGTTCTCGGGATGAAAGGCATCGACATCCTTCCGGGGATCGATGGCCCCCAGGATGACATCGGGATTCATCGAGGGGGGAAGCGGCAACTGAACCAGGATCCCATGTACCGACTCGTCCTGATTCAACTCCTCGACCAGAGCCAGCAGTTCCGATTCGCGGGCCGAGGCGGCAAGGCGGTGCAACCGGCTCTCCATGCCGATTCGCTTGCAGGCCCGCCGCTTGTTCCGGACATAGACTTCGCTGGCGGCGTCTTCTCCCACCAGGACGGCCGCCAGGCAAGGCGTTACCCCGCGGCGCTCCTTCAGCTCCGCAATCTTCCCCCGCAGCTCCTCTTCCACCACTTGGCTGATCGGTTTTCCTTGAAGCAGTATCGCCGTCAAATTCGTCTCCTCACGTCGGGAGTCGTCCCGATCTGAAGTTCCTTCGGTAGAGTGTCACTAGCGAGTCGGTCGCATGGTAGTGTGCCGGTAGAGCGGAAAGAAGTTAGCCGCTGAGTCCCGATGGCAGGGGGTGCCGCTTCGCTTCCGGAACGATGGACAACCCGTCGGAGGCACGGAGCAGAATCCGGTAGCTTCGTCCCTGCTGAAGACGAATCGAGAGTGCCTCGCCATGAGCCGCTCGTATTCCCAGCTCAGCTGCCTTTTCCGGATCGCTGGCGATTCCCCAAAACTCGCTCCAAATCTTCTCTTCAAACTCGGAAACCGCTCCCCCTCGGCCGTAAGCCATGGGGCGACTCCCGACGTCATCCAGGGAGAATCCTTGGCGAGGCTCTTGAAACTCACCAAAAATCCGCCGGAACAAAACGAGCGATGTCGAGCGGTCGATGTCCGCCTGTTCGACATACTTGTCATCAAACTTCACCACCCAGTGGTCCAAGTAAACCAAATCGCCCCGGATCCGAAACTGCTTGGCCGGTCCTAGCGGGTCCCCCTGTGGCCCGAGTTCGGTGAATTCCACCACGGAATACAGCTCGTCCGACTCCGGGTCCCGCGACTGATCCAGCACGGTCAACCGAGCCAGTCGGTGATTGACCTTCAGCAGCCGCATGGCGGTGTCAAGCTGTTCGATCTGCTGGGCCTTCGCCTCGACGTCCAGTTCCAGCTCCTTGATCTCTTCCAGCCTCCGCTGAAGCTCGGCCGTCCGAGTCTCCAGATCCAGATGGACCTGCTGCAAGGCCGCTTCGGCATCCGCCAACTTCTGCTCGGTCTCCACCAGCATGGCCTGATGCCGATCCTTCTCCAGGAACGTCGAATACCCGACCCAGCCGACGGCCGAGAGTCCGCCGAGCACGGCCAGGGCCAGGAGGGTGCGAATGAGGCTATTGATCGTGGCGACCGAATCGATGAATCGAGACATGGCAAGCTCTCCCTTTCGTCCCAGGAACTCATAGTCCCACAGTCCCAGGCGTTCACAGTCCCAGGAGTTCGTGCACGGCCGAGGCGATATTGGGCCGAGCCATCAGGCTTTCCCCCACCAAAATCGCGTCCACGCCGGCTTTCTCCAGTCGCTGGACATCGGCCCGCCGATGGATCCCACTTTCCCCCACCACGAGACACTCCGTCGGAATGTGAGGGCGTAGACGGACCGTATGCTCTAGATCGGTCGTAAACGTTCGTAAGTCGCGATTATTAATTCCAATCAGTGTCGCCCCCGCTTCCAGCACTCGCTGCAAGTTCTGGGGGTCATGCAGCTCCACGAGCGGTGTGAGGCCGATCTCCAGGGCCTCGTTATGCAACGAGCGGAGCTGGCAGTCATCCAGACATTCCGCAATCAGCAGCACCGCGTCCGCCCCAGCAACTCGAGCTTCCCAGAGCTGGTACGAGTCGATCAGAAAATCCTTTCGCAGCAGTGGCAACGTCACGGCGCGGCGGATCGCCGTCAGGTATTCCAACTTGCCCTGAAAATACTTCTCGTCCGTCAACACGCTCAGACAAGTCGCCCCGGCTCGTTCATAGGTCCGAGCGATCTCGACGGGCTCGAAATCCTCCCGGATCACTCCCTTGGAAGGGCTGGCTTTCTTCACCTCGGCGATCAGCTTGATCGGCCCGTCAGCCGCCAACGCGTCCCAAAAACTCCGAGTCGGAGGAGCATCTTGAGCTGCCGCGCGCAACTCGGACTCGGGAAGTCGCTCCCGAGCCGCGGCGACTTCCTCTCTCTTGGTGGCGATTATCTGATCAAGAATGGTGGACACGTCGAAGTTCGCAACGGGCGAAAAGGGACAGGATCGGGGTCGAAAGGAGAGAAAACGGGAGAAAACGAGCGTAAATGGTAGTAGCGGGCGAGGTTGAAGAATCCGTCAATGTTTGAAGTGTCTGCGGTGCGTGAAGAGCATGGGGATGCCGAATTGATTGCAGGCGGCAATCACTTCATCGTCGCGGCGCGAACCACCAGGTTGAATGATCGCGGCGATGCCGGCCGCCGCCGCTCGTTCGATCGAATCGGGGAAAGGGAAGAAGGCATCCGAGGCCAGGATCCCTCCCTGGGAATGTCGGCCCGCCTTGCGAATTGCTATTTCCACCGAATCCACTCGGCTCATCTGTCCCGCCCCTGCTCCCCAGAGGGCACTGTCGCGGCAAATGGCGATGGCATTGGATTTGATATGCCGCACGATGCTCCAGCCGAATTCCAAGTCACGCCAAACGGACTCGTCAGGCTGTTCGTTCGTCACCACTTTCCAAGTGGAGGGTATGTCTGGCAGGACATCCGCCTCCTGGGCCAGCATGCCGCCGAGGATTTCGCGAAACTGCGGGTCGGGCCGGGGGTCTTCCAGTCGTCCCACCTGCATGAGCCGTACGTTCTCGCGCCACTTGGGACGAGTGGTCAGAAGCCCGACGGCCGCTGCCTCATAGTCGGGGGCCACAATCGCCTCGATGAACAGTCCGGGGCGGCAGAGCATCTCGGCCGTGGCCAAGTCCACCGTCCGGTTGAATCCCAATACCGACCCGAAGGCACTCTGAGGATCCCCCTCCAACGCCCGGCGTCCAGCCTCCTCGAGGTGATCCGCCACGGCGGCCCCGCAGGGATTGGTGTGCTTGATCACCGCGCACGCCGGAGGGGCCAAGGAGCGAACGATCTGGAGGGCCGAATCGAGGTCGAGGATGTTGTTGTACGACAGTTCCTTGCCGTTCAGTTGTCGAGCGGAAGTGAGGCTGGGGCCACGCCAGTTGATGTCGCTGTACACTGCCCCTTTCTGATGCGGATTCTCTCCGTAACGGAGATCGGTTTTCTTTCGCAATACCATCGTTTGCGTGACCGGAAATTCTTCCTCCCCACCCACCTTCGCGAAGTACTTGGCAATGGCCTGGTCGTAGGCGGCGGTTCGAGCGAATGCCTCGCCCGCCAGCTTTTCTCGCAGGTCAAGCGACGTATGGCCTTGCCGAGTGATCTCGTCAAGAATGGATGAATATTGCTCGGGAGAAGTGGCGATCGTGGTGAACTTGAAGTTCTTTGCCGACGCTCGCACCAGGCTGGGACCGCCGATGTCGATCTGCTCGATGGCTTCGGCCTGAGTGACATTGGGCCGAGCGATCGTGGCCTCGAAAGGATAGAGGTTCACCACCACTAGTTCGAAGGGATGAATTCCGTACCGCGAGATCGACTGCATGTCCTCGTCCAAGTCGTGCCGGCAGAGAATCCCGCCAAACACCTTGGGATGCAGGGTCTTCAGCCGTCCCCCCATCATCTCGGGAAACCCGGTGTAGTCCGTCACGTCGTGGACCACCAATCCCTGGCCTTCCAAATGTTGTCGCGTCCCGCCGGTGCTGTAAATGTCGACACCCAGGTCGACCAGGGCCCGAGCGAAATCGGCGAGCCCCAGCTTGTCGCTGACACTAATGATCGCTCGACGGATGGGTGGTGAATGCATGGCGTTGACTAACCTTCCCGATCAGGCGCTAGGGAGCTGGAACTCCCCCCGCGCGATTGATTCGACACAATCCCCAAAAACCAAATGCCCGCTGACGTCTGCGATCAGTGGGCGGCGGGAGTTGACTTGCCATCCGATACCGACCTGTCCCGCCGCTCCACTGCGTCGCTTTGTTCGACGTGTTTCGGTTTCCACACAGGTCGATTCGATGCCGCTTGGCGACGGGCTGCATCTTCCGCGATGGCAAACACATCCCCGCCTAAACGATCGGAGATCTCACGTCGCAATTTGTGAATTTCGTCGATCGTGGAATCAGATATCTTCTGAGTCATTGCCCAGCAGCTCCTCGGGGGTACAGATGATTGGGATTGGAATCCCCAAACCGTTCAGTGCGTCATGGATGCGGGGTAGAATCTTGGCATTTGCGATGTGCTTGCAGTTCCAGGTCACTTTATTCCACATCAACTAAACACTGAACACGAAAAACTGAACACGAAAAACTGAACACGAAACACGAAAAACTACCCGGCTAGGACTCGAACCTAGAATGAGGGAACCAAAATCCCTAGTGTTGCCGATTACACCACCGGGTATCTGTTGTCTTTTGGGAACTTCACGGCCCCTGCGACGGGGCGAGTAGCACTGGAGGGTGTCGAGGGAGTGCGACACCCCGGGGGGCTGCCGCGATACAACCTCGACCACCCTTTGAACCTTCCTTCAACGCACCTCCTCGTCCGATTTCGTGGGGTTCGTATTCGACCCCGCGGGCCGTTCGGGGGAACTCGCTTCCGCTTCGGATGGTTCCGTGGAGTCGGATGAGGCCTTTCTTCCCCGTGCGGCCCGGTTGACGGCGGAGAAGGTCAGTTGTTCCAGTTCCATCGCCAGATCGACCCCCACGCAACTGACGTGGGGAGGCATGTTCAGGGTGACGGGGGCAAAGTTCAGGATTCCTTCGATGCCCGCCGCCACAATGTCCTCGGCAACTCGCTGGGCCGCAAGGGAGGGGACGGCCAGAATTGCCAAGCGAATTTGCCAACGGGAAACCTGCTGCTGAAGTTCCTCCAGATGAAAAATCGGAATCCCCTCCATCGTTTGCCCGGCTTTTGAGGGGTCGATATCGAATCCAATCACAATCCGGAACCCCTGTTGCCCGAAGCCTCGGTAACCAATGAGGGCTCGGCCCAAATTCCCGATGCCGATGATCGCCACCGGCCAGGACTGGTTGGTCCCGAGAATCTCCTTGATTTTCGGGATGAGTTCGGCACAGCGGTAACCGATCCCCGGGTGTCCGAACTGCCCGAAGTGGGCCAAGTCTTTCCGGACTTGAGCGTCGGAGAGTCCGAGGAGGTTGCCAAGCTGCGTGGAGCTGATGGTTTCCTGCTGGGATTGTTCCAATCGCTGGAGTTCACGCAGGTAGAGGCTCAGCCGACTCACGACAGCTTTCGGCGCCGTTTCCGAGCTGCCTGCCACCGGTATGACCATCCTCCCTTCCGCCCACTCCCCCAGCCCCTGAGGCTGGCTTGACGCGAAACACCACTCTCGCAGTGTACGCCGGAATGGGGCTCCTCACAAGCAAGCCTGTGCTGTTTTCGGGCGTTGTCCCTGGCATCGGCTCGCGAGCGAGCCCCTACCAGGCCGCCGCTTGCTGTGGCCCATTCGGTACGTAGCTGGGCCCCCCCGCGGGCTCCGCGGCTTTTCACTCCGGGCGACGACCCCCTCCAGTGGGTTTCTAGCTGCCATATATCCGTTCCAGCCGACACATCCAACGGGGACGCAAATATTTTTCCCAGTCACCCTTAATTCCCTGAACCAACGGTTTTTTCTAGGTCTTTCAGGCAAATTTGCCGATTTTTGCTATGTAAACCGCTGTTTTTTCCTCGGCGTTGCATCTCAAGCAAGTTCGCCAGTGTGACGATGAATCCGACAACCGGCCCAGATACGCTCGGTGCGAGCATCCGCCATGCGTGTTGGGGGGAGTCAACCCTACGACTTCTCGCGACGTGCTTGGCGGTGACAAACGCAGCGTGATGTCGGCCGCGTTGCAGAGCCCCAGCGGAGCCGTTCCACCTGCAATATCACCCGATAGCTCGCACGCGAGTGCTGTGCCGCCTCCGAAAGCAGCCGGCAGCGAGACCTGTTGCGGTTTCGCGAGGACTCGCCCCGTAACGTCGAAGTAGCCGTTGGTGAGATCGAACGTCGGCGCGTTCGGATCCTTCGGGTC
>JBJHCD010000329.1:0-6567 GCA_050485845.1 Pirellulaceae bacterium
CGGGTGTCGGGGCGTCGCTGGGGCGCGTGGTCGTCCGGCTCCTCCTCGGACGACTCGTCCTCTTCGTCGTCCTCATGGACTTCGATATCGCTGAGGTCGTCGTCCTCCTCGTCGCGAACTCGTCTCGCCCGACGGGGACTCAGCTCGACTTCTTCTTCTTCTTCGTCCTCGTCGTCGTCGACATCGTACTCGGCCCCGTAGTCGATATCGTCATCGTCGTCATCATCGTCGTACTGGTTCGAGCCTTCCGCTTCCAATTCGTCGCGGTCATCAGCTTCGTCGTCTTCCCACCTGGAGGCTCGTTTCCTCGCCATGAGGCAATTCCCTTCCGAATATTCCGAATATCTGCGAACAATTCTCGATCTACGGTCTTTCGAGTACCCATATCTACCTGGGAGACGTCATCGTAACAAATCGGCCCAACGTCCGACATGCCCACCTCCGCTGCTCGGAGCGATTCCGGCCGGTTCGTGGGCGACGCTGTGGGGGGGAAGTCCCTGGAAACGGCTCGCCCGCAAGCCAGCAGCCCCGGGGCATGCAGTCCCCGACCAGCTAGTCCCTGGCGAGCCCAGTCCCTGTCGAGCCCAGTCCCTGTCGAGCCCAGTCCCTGGCGAGCCCAGTCCCCGGCGCGCACAGTCCCCGATCACTCTCCCCGACTGGCAACGGGGACACTGCATTAGTGGGTCATGGCATAGACGGCGATATTCAGGGCGAGTTTTTTTCCATCTTCCGGACTGACGCCATGTCCGACGTTGCAACGGTTGTCCATGGCGAAGGCGCAGCACAGACCATCCTCGCAAATCACCGCCACCAAACGCCCCTCGTGAAATAGCCCTTCGAGAAAGATCTCCCGATTCTCATGCAGGTTTCGGATGGAACTGACTTCGTAAAAGACATGATAAATCGGGTGATCGTAGGGGAGCGGTTGCACTTCCTCTTGGGGGAACAGTCGGCTCAGTTCCCGCCGCCAAGCTCTGGGGAAGCCGGGGTTGGTGCAGCACCCCGAGGCGAACAGGAATCCGCCATGATCGAGGTAGACTCGGAGGTTGGCGAGTTCTCGTTCGTCGAGCACGAAGTCGTGATGGCCGTTCATGAAGAGGAAGGGGATGGAAAACAGTTCCCGATCGGTGAGTGCCAGTCGTCGTTCGTCCCGAATCGGCACGGTGGAGACTTGGGAGACCAGTTGTGCCATGTTGCGGCCGACACCGGCACAGTCATTCCCATCGTTCTTGCTGTACCGCAGGCGTCCCATGAAGAACGAGGCTTCATCGGCATCCGAATTCCGAGGAATTTGTCCGACCGCCAGCGTAACCACGGCCAGCGTGGCCAAGAGCGTGACAAGCACCAGGATGCTGGTTGCCGAGCAAGCCAAGGCTCGCTTTGTCCAGACTCGTCCATGGAAGTCGTGGCGAAGACGACCCGGAGAATCCGACGCGGCAATGATTCGGTAGCTTGTCATGTTTAATCTCAATACTCTGAGCCGGTTTCGACCTTCACGTCTGCTTCCGTTGTAGCCGTTGAATCGAGCCGAGGCAACGGTCGCCACGACTCATCCCCATCCACCCGCGTCAGGAATAAATGCGGTGGCATGTTTCGATCAGTAGCAGACGCTGCGTTTAGCATGACGCCGGCCGCTACACTTTCCACTTCAACCCCTCACACCGTCCGCCGCACTTGTGGATCCGGCTGTCGGTGAATTGGACGTCGTTATCAAACCACGCACGATTCCATACGACTTCCCTCTACCCATATTGACAGGCTGGAAGCCTGTCCCACGTGTTTTGAACGCGATTGCCCTTCAATCCGTGCCCGCTCCCGGCTGAGCAAACGCTTCGTCGATCGCTTCACGCAGGATAAAACCTTGCAGTCGCATTCCTTGCTGAAGCATTTCTTCCTCCGAGTCGGATTCTTTCAGGGGCCAGGGTATTGAGGCCGCCCGGGCCGCTCGCCACATAATAAACTCCCCCATTTCCTCTTCGATCGTGTCACTATTGAACGACACGTGTCCGCGGCGGTCGATCACCACCGCAGTTCCTTGACTGACACCAAATCTCCCGGCCGTCTGGCCATGCCGGGGATCTTCGCCCCCGTCGATCGCTGCCAGCATCGGGGACCCGCCATCACGGTCGATCTGCTCAAGGGTCCCGAACTCCGTGCCCGGCTTATGAACCAGGGTTATGGTAACGGGCTTGTCCGAATAATGAGCAGCAACGTCTTCCAGGACGGAAACAAGCCCCTCGTCCCACGGCTCGTCAGGGGAGAACACCAAGAGGATCACGTGGTCGCGAAAGTCGTCGAGAGAACGGCTTGTACCATCGGCCCAACGAGCAAATTCCCAGTCGGGAGCCCGCTCACCGCGCTCGGTCGGCCGGGGGGGGCGTGGCACGGGAGTCTCCGTCCCCGCGACGTACATGCGATCATCGATGCCATTTCGGTAACGGGCGCCACGCGGAAACTCAAGGGCCAGTGCCGCCGGATCAATGGCGCGCCCCTGGTTCACTTCGTCGAACGTCCACGTCGTGGTGCGGCCGGGCAGGCGCGGCTTGACCGGTCTGGCCGCCCCTGCCTCCTTCGCAACCTCTTGGCGCGGATCCCAAACGAACTCCTGCTGTTTGATTGCCTTCGGATAGTAGCTTTGGGCAAGCTGCTCGATCTCGAGGATCTCTATCACCTGCAACGCCGTCCCCAACTCCTTGCCATGGGCGTCGACAAACGTTCGCTCCCATCGCAACGGAAGATGTCCGCGGCGAGGATCGATCCATGCCCGCTGACGTTCACGGTTACCAGTTCCCTCGGACTTTTTCGAGTAGCCGTCGAGCAGGACCATCGCTCGGCCGTCCAGGTCGATCCACCGGACCACCTCGTACTCGCTGCATTCTCCGGACATGAATCGGTCGAGATCGTGCCAACCCTCGGCGTCGATCCACTGTGTGCGGACGAAGCCCAGCAAGGGCATGGAACGGTGACTTATAAACTGACCGAGCGATTGATCCCCTATTGCGCCCTGAGAACCAAACCAGCAGCGTAGGGGCAGCTGGTTCTGTGGGGACCACGAGGCAAGAGTGATGTCCCTGTACAGCTCTGTCAGGTTTTCAGGGGGCGTGAGCGGGCCGGGAAACAAGGAACTCTCTTTGTCCTCAAGTTTTCTCGCCCATCGCGCATGGAACGCGGCACCGTCGGTCCAGAATGCACCTCGCTCGACCGCGCGGGTCGCCAGCCGGCGCTCGACCATCTCCGGCGCAAGCGTTTCTTTCAAGCGAATCACATCAATCGGCAACTGGGCCAGATGATACTCCAGCCAAACTCGCTCGTCCGGATCGGGCTCGCGTCCCGCGATGCGTAAATCGGCCGGAACGGCTTCCAACATCATTTCCTTGCCGCGCAAGCGCCACTTGTCCAGTTCAATGTCGCCGGCGCCTTCCGCCGACGTGATGCGATAGATGACTTGCAGTGGCCGCAGCCGCTGAAAGTTCTCGCGATAGGCGGCCTGGATCGCCGAAAAGGTCGGCAATTCCGCCGACTCGTCGAACGTTGCCGGCTCACGTGAATTCGTCGGCGGCGCCGGTTCGGAAGCGCGGGTTCCGAAGCCGCCGATCAGGGCGATGGTCCCGCATAGAATCAGCCACCCAACCAAGACGGAAATCCGTGACGGGCGTAAAGTCCACTGCGACATCTTTTGCTCCTCCATGAGAAAGTGAATTCGGTCCTTGACCGATTGTCGCCGAAAGAATGGTAGCATCATGGCCGGCTCCACTAGGCCCACGCGCCGAAGGCCGGCGCGGCGACAACACTCGAGAAGGGCGCCGGCCAGGGCGAGCGGCGGGGTTCCGTGGTGCACGACGATCAGATCACAAAGGACTTCGCGATCCGATCCAATCCTGCGAAGCAGCCAATGCACAAGCGGATGGAACCAGAAGAACGCCCGTATCGTTTCCTCTGTCAGTTTGGAGAGATCGTCGTGACGCTGGAGGTGGGCCAACTCATGCAGAAGGATAGCTCGCTGCGCAACAGGCTCAAGCTCGGACCAGTACGGCGGAACCAGAATCCGTGCCTTCCTTCCCCCGATCAGCATTGGCGCCGCCGCATCCGCGTGAAGCTGCACCTCAATCGCTCGCCGGATGCGTAACTCCCTGCAGCACTGCTGTAAATTCCTTTGGGCCGTGTCGGGCAGCTGCATTGCACTCTGAAGGAATCGAAATAGCCAAATCCTTCCCAGCAGGAGCCGCCCGAGGCTACCTGCGACCCCGACAATCCAAAGGGTGGCGAGCAGCAGGACGCAAATCCGTGCTAGCCCGAGTGGAGGTTGAACGCCTACACGGACTGGCGTGCTGGCTTGGTCGGCGAGATTTGTCTTCATGGGCTGGCCGGCGTTAGGCTGCTGATCCCAGGGCTTCCAGGCCGGCAGGTGTGGTCGTGGCGAGGCCGGCGACTCGACCGAGGACATCGCACTTTGTTGCACAGCTGAAGGCGACTGCTGGAATGTTGAGGGCGATTTCTCCTGCCATGTCGAGGGCCCCCAGAATTGCGGCACGAGGGGCAAGGCAAGTCCGGCCAAAAGGAGCGAGCGGGCCGCGAAGTAGCGGATTGCCGCGGAACGTGGGGCACACCACCAAAACCAAGCAGCCAGGGCAACGAGGAGGATTCCCCAGCGCAGCGACCAGAGGGCTAACAGCCAGAGCCACGGCGCCAGGTGGTTGTCGACCAAGGAGATCATGGCTCCCGCCTTCCTTGCTTAGCGGACTCTTTGTCCTTCGCAGGCGACGCATCGGGGGTCGCGTTACGGCACTCTGAAGACTTCGTTGCCAGTTGTGATTCGAGCTGGCGAAGATCTTCGGCCGACAGCTCGCGGGCATCGATCAATCCCAGCACTAGCTTTTCAGCCGCCCCACGAAAGAACCGCTGGACAAAATCGGAAAGGAGCCGGCTCGTTCCTTGCTTGCGGGTGAGCAACGGTCGGTAGCGATACACCTGGTTCTCGCGGTCATGCGCCACCAGGTGTTCCCGTTCCATGCCCTGCAGAAGTCCCAGCACGGTGGTATAGGGGAGCTCTTGATCGCGAGGCAGGCGATCGCGAAGTTCGCGGACCGTCAACGGGCCGTGTTCCCACAGCAGGTCGAGCACCTCGAACTGGCGCTCGGTAATCGAAAGTTGCTTGCGACGAGGCATCTTCTCCACCTCACATTGCCGGTTACGCGTTTCTGGGTACGCATTGTTGCGTAGGTCGCTCGGTCCGTCAAGGTCGATCAATAGGCCACCGGGTAGCTGGCCAGTCAACCGAAAACCCGGACGAACACGAGCGACTGACAACCCCACATTTTCAACTGGCTAGGGCTGTCCCGGGGACTCGCGCCCCATTGGGAATTCGCCCTCCGGAAATCGGTTTCCCTGGGTGGACCACTTGGCTCAGGGTCAATCGCCCAGCTGTTGGCGGAGGCGCTGAAGCATGCGGCTCTTCGCCTTGCGGACTGCTGCTGGAGTGAGCCCCAGCTGCTGGGCGACATCGGGCGCACTTTGTCCCCTCACCGTCGTATTCCAAAACGCGGCCCAGGTCGTGGCCGCCACCGTGGGACGGATTTGTTCCAAGGCTCGCCGAAGCAGGGCGGTGGTTTCCACCGCGGTCGTCGTCGGCTCCTCGATGGAGCTGCACTCGCTGAATGGCGCGGCAAGTTCCGCGAGAAAGTGCTGTCCCGTGCTTCCGCCCTTCCCCGGCACCTCTCCCCGCCGCTGCCACTGCGCCACGGCGTTGCGGGTGATCGTCCATAGCCAACCGCGAAAGGTCGCTCCGGGGCGGCGGGAATCGAAGTGCCCGATACCGCGGTGCACCGCCAGAAAAACCTCTTGGCCCACGTCGGCACGGGCGGCGTCCGACAGACCCGCCCGGCGACACCAGCTGTCGATCAGGGGGCCATAGAGGTCGACCAGCTCTTGCCATGCCCCTGCCGACCCGTTGCCCAAACGCACCGCCAGACTCAGCCCACTCGAACTGCCGGTGGATAATTCGTCCGTCATCACTCGGGTCACCTGGTGAGGTCTGGAGAGAAGTTACTGGAGAAGTTTCTGGAGAAGTTACTGGCGATCATTCTACCACGAACTCTCCCCTTTTCGTGGAGATCTCCCGGATGGCGGATGTTGTGACGACGAGAGAGTTGCGGTGTCACACCGGCGCATTGAACCTGGTAAAGCACGATGCCGCAGCGCGGCTGCCGCATCGTCCGGCCCTTCCTGAGACTCCAGCCTCAACGATTTGCCATGAACACCGCGATTTGCCTCACCGACTCGGTCCTCCGCAGCTATGTCCTCGGCGACTGCGACGATCGCACTCGGGATCTGGTCGAAAAACATCTGGTCCAGTGCCAACGGTGCGAAGAGACGCTGGCCGAGCTGGATGACACCACCGACTCGATCGTTCGCCACCTACCGCTCGTGGCCGGGAATCCAGAAACGCTCGGTTCGGCGGAAGCCGCTCCTGGATGGTTGGAGCGACTGCGTGGCGGCCCGCTCCCCTCCAAGTCCCTGGAAATCGCGGGGGGCGACGAGCTAATTCGGGAGGTCCGTCAAGCGGAAATC
>JBJHCD010000330.1:0-6559 GCA_050485845.1 Pirellulaceae bacterium
CGCATGGGTCGAGCGGCTCGACTTTCCGCCCGTCAGGTTCGCGCTTTCGTGCGTGGACGAGGACATGACGCTGAGCATCCCGGCCACGGCACACCATGTCGTCAGCGTGGGCGCAATTAATTCCTCGCTCGACAATCTAAGACTCCACAGGAATTCCTCACGCGGACCGACGCGAGACGGCCGTCAATGTCCAGACCTCGTCGCACTCGGTACCGACATCGCGGCGGCATGGGCCGGCTCGGGAGACAAGACCGTCACGTCCTCCGGCACAGGCATGGCGGGGCCACACTTCGCCGGGGCGATCACGCTGCTATTGTCGGCGCAGCACAAGCTCGACGCGCGTCAGCAGCTCAACGCCCGCCAAGTCCGCCAGGCGCTCCAACAGACCGCCCGCGGCTTCACTGGCAGTTGGTCACCCCTGACCGGTATTGGCGTCCTGTATGCCGAGGCCCTGATTGATACGTTTTTTCCCAGCGGTGGCTCGACGTTCTTGGCTGCGGCCGACACAAGCATCGGTAATGGCGGATCGAGCCAGCCACGCACTGCGGGAGTCCCTCAGGGTCAATTGGGAGCCGAATCTCCAATCGAATTGGGTGAAGATTCCTCAGAGGGCGATGCAAGTGCTTGAACGGACGATTCTACTTGCTTTGCCGCGTTTCGCTTCTGAGAGATGCCGATGTCGATTGTCTTCGTCGGGGGCGATTGTTAGTCTAAGCAGTGTCCCATTTTGTTTGTGTTTCCGAGTCGTCTGTAACTAGGGAGGTGCATCGTGATGTGGAGATCTGTGGCGCTCTTTGTGATGGGGCTGACCGTTTGCTGGTCCATAACTGTGATTGCCTGGCCGGAGGATGAAGCTGACCGGGAGGCTTCTGCGGGGGAAGCGATTGAGGATGACGGCCTTAAAGCGGCCGGCCATCGGATTAAGTCACACTACGCCCCCCTCTACCCAACGCCGTTCCGGGTCGGGACCGACCGCGAAGAGCCGGATGGCACCGAGTCTGTGCCTGGCGCCGAAGAAACCGGGTACCGCTTGAGACTGACCTTCGCCAGCCAGGACCCCGACGAGGAGACCGTCGAACCAGGCACGGAGTCCGTTGATCGCGTGGAATTTGCTGCTGATCCGGGCGATTTCGACGACACCCAGGAATCGGTCGTCGAGGCCGAGCCCCGAACGCAGGTAATCGACCTGACCGAGTCGGTCGCTGATGGAATTACCTATCAAGAGCTAATGGAACTCCCTTCGATCGAAAGCTTCTTCTTCGGAAGCCCAGAGACGATCTGTCTACCAGATGATCGGCGGCAGGTCACCAACACAGCGCCGTTGCCGCACCGCGCGAGCTGCTTCCTGATCATCACCATCACGCCGGGCGTCCGAGCGAGGGGCACCGGGTTCCTGCTGACCGACAAGCTCGTGGTGACCGCAGGCCACTGCGTCCATGGTGGCTGGGGCGAGGGCTACTTCCACAGCGTTGAGGTCGTCCCCGGCGCGAAGGGCGGCCAGCGGCCCTACGGCGCCCAGGTCATCCGCAAGCAGAGTCTCCGTGCCTCGAGAGCCTGGCGGCACCAGGGTAGCATTCCCGGCGACTACGGCGCGATCCTGCTGCCGGAAGCGTTCAGAGACGCCGGCGGAAAGCGGATTGGCCACTATGGTCTCAGGTCGACCGCCGATGACCAGGCCCTGCAGGGCAAGCAGGTCACCATCACTGGCTACCCCGGAGACCGGCCGACGGGCACGCAGTGGATGGGCATCGACCCGATCACCAACGTCTCGGCGACGCGGCTCTTCTACATGATCGACACCTATGGCGGGAACTCGGGCAGCCCCGTTTACTTCATGAAAGGGACGAGCCCGCTGGTGGTTGGCATCCACAACTACGGCGGATGTCCAAACAAAAGTACTCGCATCACGCCTGCGGTGATCGCGGACCTCATCACTTGGAAGAACGAGACGGAATGATCTGTAAGAACGTGGTGAGCATTTCGTCCGACACGTGTGACACTGGTGGCTCGTTCACTAGGGTTCCCTGTCAGCAATTTCGACACTCCCCGAACTGGCGGACAAGCCGCTCACAGCTCGCACTAGTCATATTCGCATTCGCAACGCTTGTGATGGCCTCGCCCGACACGCTTCCGGCAGCGCAGCCAGAACTGCAACGTGTGCGAGTTACTGGTGAGATCACGGCGGTTAGGGAAACCGACCCGCCCAGGCTCCGCGTGACACTCGGCGAGACGTCTCGCTCCGTCCAGCTCCTCACCAAGACTCGGATTCTCAAAGAAGGAAAGGCGGTTGAGGTCTCGGAACTCACCAAGGGCGCTCGGGTCGCCGTGTCGGGAACGCTTCGCGAGGGTTTTCGGATGGTGTTTGCTGACCGAATCGAGATCCTTCCCGAAGATTGAATTTAATGAGACAGGATCCTTCGCGGGACCGCGCCATGAGGTTGCGGTCTCGCGACGTGCATTGCTGTCAACAGTTTAGTCGTTGGACTCTAGCCGGTTGAGCAGCTTATCCAGAGCGCCGATCGTCCGGTCCAGTCGCTCTTCAAGGCGCTGGACCCGATGTTCGAGGCCCGAATCAGAGGTTCGCGGCGTCCGGCAGTCGTCCACCGGAGTGGATTCGCCTTCCTGGAGGTCCTCAGCTCGCTCTTTGCGACGCCCCTCGGAATCGCGTTCGCGGAGTAACTCCTCGAGCCGGCCGGTGTCACGGATGCGCGTCACCTCGACTTGCCCCGTGGCCGGGACCAGGCGCAACTGCTCCCGTGCGACGACCAGCTCCGCCCGGCTGATCTCCGGCGTGGTCCGGCGAACGGCGACTGACTCGATGACCTCGGCGCGCGGCGGGGCCTCGCAGCGGAAACATTCCTTCCACCACGGCAGCGCAGGACGCTGCTCGATATGCACGATCACCTGCGGTGGCTGCACAGACCCCTGCCGGCAGCAGTCACGTGCGCCACACTGGGCGTCGGCAACTGCTGGCAGTGTGCAGAGCACCAAGAGTGCTGCGGTGAGTGTGTTGGGACTCCGTTCCATAAAACAGTTCTCCGATTGGGATACGTTCTGGACACACCGCGACTCGCCTGATTGATACCTTTGCCGGGCGTCACTCGGGGATGCGGCTTTTGAGGTCGGCCTGAATCTTTTTCAGCCGTTCGACTTGACGCTCTGTCTCGCTAATTAGTTTTTCTGTTTCCTGTAGGGCGTGGTGGGTGGCAGCGTCGATCTCCCGTGCTGAGCGGCCGAGGCGGTCGATCCGATTCTCAAGGGCATCGAGCGGGTCGTCGGCGTAACGGTCACCCACAAAGTTCTCCGAGGCGCGGAAACGGTGATCGCCCTGTCCTCCTATGGAAGGTTGTTCGGCCTTCCCTCCCTTACACTTGGACTCGAGCAATTCAATCCGACGCAGTAGTGCTTGCACCTCCGGGCAATTGCTGTCGCCCCCGTCGCCGGCTGCGGCGTCCGGGAAAAGCCGTTGGATGAGTAGCGGGATCATCGCGCGCACAGCCACATTGAACAGCGCCTCGCTCTGCGACTCGCCTCTGCTTTCAAGTTCTCGCTCGACCCGGCCGAGAACGCTCTCAATCTCTGTCAGACGCTTCCGGAGCGATTCGCCACCGCCGTACAGCGATTCACGCTGCAACTCGAGCAGAGCCATCTCGGCTGTCGGGCTCAGGGAGCTATACCGATATATCGTAGTTTCTCGGGAGACGTCGCTCTCCGCGAAACGCTCGTGATACCTAGCAGAGCCGTACGTTGGAACGAAGACGACCCGCGGCCCGTGGTGCGACCACCGCCAGTGGCGGAGGAGGGGCCCCGCCGTCGCGTCAGCGGCGGTGGCACTGAACAAGGCGAGAGTCGCCAGCGCGAACAGCGGTCGAATCATGGTTCTTCTCGGAGTACGTGAAAGGGGGGGGCAGGAAGTCAGCTAAGGAGGCCAACCGCGAGTCGGCCTCGGACTGTCCTACTAGGGTGGTAGCCAATATCTAGCATAGATTCGCTGGCTTGGCCAGTCTATCTATTTTACCGGTCTTATCGTTCAGGAGTGAAGTTCCTCCCGCCAAGAACTCGTCACGGGACGCGAATGCGGATTGTTTCGGGGGTGGGCGGCCGCGGATCGTGTTGCGGCGGATTGTCGAACAGGTGATCGGGGATCGTCGAATACTCCAGCCTAGCCGGACCTGCTGGCGCCAGAGGAGACCTGGCGGGCTCCGCGAACGCAGCTTGCCGCTGGGCCATCGCGGCGACCAAGGCTTCCAGTCGCTGCAAGCGAACTTCTGTTTCGTTCAGATGCGTTTTGGAGCCGTACTCGCCTTGCGGCCCGGCCTGCGCGTGCCGGGGGGCTTGGTGGGGCGTTATACGACCGAAAACCGGTTCGGACCCGCGAGGGACGGTGTAGACGGTCGGCTGGATGCCCTCGGCCAATGGGCACGGGAGCGGCTCGGCCGGTCGTGAATGCCAGGGCAAAACGTCGGCAGGCGGCGGAACCAGTTCGGATGGCCGGACCGGATAGTGGCTCGGCGGATCGGTTTGAGTTGGGGAGCAGCCCCTGCCGGGCGGGCAGGGCGCAGCGGGTGGCGGGACACTCTGCATGTACTGATCGAGCTGCCGGAGTTTCATTTCCAACTCGCATTCTAGCTGTCGGACCCGATGCATCCGCTCCTCATAGCACGGCGGAATGCGATGGTCTCGTTCGGGCACAGTCCGTTCTGGGAAGCTCTCCGACGGCCTCGCGCGCTCGCGTCGCTCGTAGCTCTTGTGGCGCACCGCCTCTGGCCGGCCTGCCTCGATCGAGTATTCCTCCCGAAAGTTCTCGACGTAGTAGGCCTCCTCGCGGTCGAGTTCCATCCGCGGCCCCCGGCGGACCCGGAATAGGCTAGGCAGCTGAATGGTCGGGAACTCGAAACGCATCTCGGGGATGCGGACTTGGAAGCCGCGGATCCCGATCGTATTGCTTTCGCCAATCGATTCGCCGCCTCGGGGGGGAGCCGCGTACGCGCCGCGTTCCGGCGGCCCCTCGCCCCGCTCGGGCGCTCCCTCGGGCACGTACTGCGGAACGTAGACGTGAACCGGCGGGGACGCGCAGGGGGCCCGATACTGCGACGGCGGATAGCAGGTCCCATCACCGGCCTGTGCGAGTGCCGGAACAAGTGCTAGTATCATTCCCATCCGAAGTTTCCACGCCATCGACACCCTCCTGGCTCGAAGACTCTTCCCGCCCGGGCAACAGTGTGCTCGTCAGCGCAGCCGTTTTATTCGCAGTATCGGCACCCGGCCCCCCTTGTCGGTAGCAAAATCAACATTGCAACTACTAGGCTCTGTTTGAAAACTGGTCTATCCCAGATTCTCCAGATCTGCGAGAATCCGCCTTCCTCAGTCCTCAAGCCAAGGAAGGCGCAACATGCGACATGCACTAACCGACGAACACTGGGATGCCATCGACGATATTTTTCCCGCGCCGGCCAAGACCGGGCGGCCACCCATGAACCCGCGGGACGCCCTGAATGCCATCATCTGGCTCAATAATACAGGCGCCAAGTGGCGCGATCTGCCCGAGCAGCTCGGCAAATGGCGAACTGTCTACGGCTGGTTTGACCGGTGGAACAACAATGGAACGCTTCAGCACGTCGTTGATCGGCTGACACAGTTGGTGATCGACCAGGGCGGACTGGCCGACGACCTTTGGTGTATCGATGGAACGATTCTGCGGGCTCATCGCTGTGCGGCTGGCGGTGGAAAAAAAGGGATCCCGACGAGCCTGATGACCACGCTTTAGGGCGTTCTCGTGGGGGATTTACGACAAAACTTCATCTGCTGACCGATGAAAGCGGCAACCCACTGGGGTCCCACCTGACAGGCGGACAGGTTCATGAGTCGACTGTGGTGGATTCTGTGATGATGACAGCCAACCACCTGTGCAACGGCGACGGCAATCCTGTTGCCTGGCCGGTTGCCGTCGGCGACGACAAGAGGTATCGCGCCGAATGGATTGACTTGACCAGTACCTGTTGGACCTGGGCATCACCCCGGTGATTCCTTCGAAGGGAAACGAAGACCGCGACGCACGGCCGGTGGAGTTTGACCGCGAACTCTACCGCCGACGAAACATTGTCGAACGTGCCATCGGGTGGCTCAAAGAATTCCGTCGCGTTTTCTCGCGGTACGAGAAGTCCGCCAAAAACTTTGGTGGCATGATCCGTCTGGCGCTTATCCAGCGATACATGCGGATCCTCGTTAAGAACTAGTTTTCGAACAGAGCCTAGGTCGGCGGGGCGTCGTTCCGCCAGGTCGCCCGGCGACACAATTGCGACGGCGACCGTATCGTGCTTGGCATGCGGTTCAATATCAGCAGCGTTCGCCACACGGCCGCCAACTCGGTTTCCATTGGGAAGATCGTCGCCAGCCGCAAGCGACTCGGTGTGGCTGGTCTTGAACGATGCGAATCAACCGTGCTTTGGCATCGATCGGCGCCGCTCACCCACCCCGCCCTCGGCCCCACAGCCAAAAAACGCTCGAACCGACCTTGGGCCAAGCCGAATCAAGGTGTACAAAGAAACATGCCACCGCG
>JBJHCD010000331.1:0-2416 GCA_050485845.1 Pirellulaceae bacterium
TCGGCGCGATGGCGGGAAACGGCGAACCGGGGGTGTGGAATGCGATACGACACGGCTTTTCAGATTTCAATTGCCAATATTCGCTTCGGCGTCGGGGTGACCAGCGAAGTGGGGGCGGACCTCCAGTCGATGGGAGTTCGCCGAGTGCTCGTGGTCTGCGATCCACAGCTCAGTCATCAGCGGCCGGCCGAAAAGGTTCGCCATGCTCTCCGCGAGGCGGGATTGATCTTTGAATGGTTCGATCAGGTTCGCATCGAGCCGACGGATCAAAGCCTCCAGGAGGCGATTCAGTACGCCCGCTCGGGAAAATTCGATGCCTACGTCGCTCTGGGAGGAGGAAGCACGCTTGACACGGCCAAGGTGGCCAACCTCTACGCCACTCATCCAGCCGACTTCCTCGACTATGTCAATCAACCTTTCGGGCGGGGACGCCCGATACCGGGTCCCTTATGCCCGCTGATTGCCATTCCGACCACGGCGGGAACGGGGAGCGAGACAACCGGGGTGGCCGTGTTCGACCTTGTGGAGCATCACGCGAAAACGGGCATTTCGCATCGACACCTCAAGCCCACGTTGGGCTTGATTGATCCGGAGAACACGCGCGGTCTTCCCCCGGCCGTGATCGCCTGTGCCGGTCTGGATGTGTTGAGTCATGCCCTGGAGTCCTACACCGCCCTGCTCTATTACACTCGACCCCGTCCCGAACATCCCCTGAGCCGCCCCACGTATCAGGGGGCAAATCCGGTCAGCGATCTCTGGTCGCTGCGGGCCTTGGAACTGGTCGCCGAGTACTTGCTGCCCGCCCACGGGGACGCGGGCAACTTGGAGGCTCGGAGCCAGATGCTCCTAGCCGCTTCCCTGGCGGGTATTGGTTTCGGCAACGCGGGAGTTCATCTCCCGCATGCGATGGCCTATCCGGTGGCGGGGATGGTGCGTGACTATCGACCTCCCGGCTACTCGGTCGATTCCCCCCTGGTCCCCCATGGAATGTCCGTGATTCTGCATACGCCGGCGGTGGTTCGCTGGACGGCGCCCACCTCCCCGGCTCGACATCTCCGCGCGGCTGAGGCTTTGGGAGTTGATATCCAAGGAGTCGCTCCGGCCGAGGCGGGAAATATTCTGGCCGATCGAGTGATCTGGATGATGAAGCAACTCGGCATGCCCTCGGGCCTGGAGGCGATCGGCTATCAGCGAGCCGATATTCCCAAGCTGGTGGAGGGTACGTTGGCTCAACAGCGGATTACTCAGCTTGCTCCTCGGCCGGTGGGAGCCAACGACGTGGCGGAATTGTTTGAGAACTCCCTCAGGATCTGGGAGTGACGGATGATTCTCCTGCTGTACTCTGCGATCCTGTACTATGCGGTAGTGAGCGGCGTGACGTTTCTGGTCTATGCGATTGACAAGTCGGCCGCCCAGCGGGAAAGTCGGCGGCGGGTTCCCGAGCAGACGCTGCATTGCCTGGCCCTCATCGGGGGCTGGCCCGGGGCCTGGGCGGCTCAGCGATGGCTGCGGCACAAATCTCGCAAACGGTCGTTCCAGCTTGCATTCTGGTTGACTGTGGTCGCGAATCTGGCGGTCCTGGCGTGGGTGCTATGGCTCTACTGGTCGTTCGCCGTCACCCCTTCCTCGGCCGCCTGACGCGGGGCCGCCCATTCCCGCCGCGGACAATGCTCCTGATTGACCGAGCGACAGCGGCCGATTAGCCTTGGCCCGAGCGGTTGTTCGCCTCGCGCGAGCCCGGAGTACTTTCTCATCGCTTCCCTGCATGCGAGTTTCCTCATGATGTTGCCAAAAATGAATCGAAAAAAAACTGCCGCAAGTCGGCGGAGTGGACTGGTCATGACCCTGAGTCTGGCCGTCGGCTTGTCCCTGGCCTCCGTGACCTGGGGCGAGTCGGGTGATGCCGGGTTGAGCGAGCCGGAACGGCGGGGAGGTTGGCGCCCGTTGTTTGACGGTGAGACCACCAAGGGCTGGCGGAATTTTCGCCGCGAGGGGATCAGTGAAGGCTGGGTCGTCGAGGATGGTGTCCTGAGCCGAGTCGGGCGGAGGGCCGGAGACATCATCACGGAGGAACAGTTCCAGTACTTTGAACTGACGTTGGAATACCGGATCTCGCCGGGAGGAAACAGCGGCCTAATGTTCCATGTTTCCGAGGAATCCGAGGCCCCTTGGCACTCGGGGCCCGAAGTTCAAATTCTCTGCAACGAGCAGGGACGCGATCCCCAGAAATCGGGTTGGTTGTATCAGCTGTATCGGCCTCGCAAGCCTCAATGGGCGATTCAGTTCGAACGGCAGGCCGGAATCGAGTCGCCCGAAGTGGACGATGCGACTCGGCCGGCGGGCGAGTGGAATGAGATCTACCTACGCGTGTCCGCTCATCAATCCGAGGTCGCGCTGAATGGAGTGAGTTATTACT
>JBJHCD010000331.1:2426-6552 GCA_050485845.1 Pirellulaceae bacterium
GACGGGTAAGGGGCACATCTGCCTGCAGGATCATGGTGACCTGGTCAGCTTCCGGAATATTCGGATCCGGGAACTTCCCGAGAGCGACGAGGTTCCGAACCCGATCGACGCGCAGTTGCCGGTGGTGGGCGAGTTGGCTTTTCCGAAGCTGGAGTGGGCTGGGAGGCAGGAAGAGGAAGACGCGGGGCGACTGCGGCCACTTCGCCCGCTCGTGCTGACTCACGCCGGAGATGGTTCGAATCGCATTTTCGCGGCGACTCAGCGAGGCAAGATTCATGTCTTCCCAAACGATCCGGAAGTGGAAATGACGGATGTCTTTTTGGACCTGACCGAAAAGGTTCACGATTGGCGGCGAGACAACGAAGAAGGTTTGCTCGGACTCGCTTTTCATCCGAAGTACTCCGAGAACGGACAGCTTTTCGTCTATTACAGTTCCGAGGAGGAGCCGCGGACATCGATTGTGTCACGATTTCAAGTATCGTCGGACGATCCGAATCGTGCCGATCCGGAGAGTGAATTCGTGGTGATGAAAATTCCCCAACCGTTCGCCAATCACAATGGAGGCTCGATTGCGTTCGGACCGGACGGCTATCTGTACATCGGCCTGGGGGATGGTGGAGGACGGAATGATCCGCTGCTGACCGGCCAGGACTTGTCGACTTGGATGGGGAGCCTGTTGCGAATCGACGTGGATCAGACGGAGGAAGGGAAAACGTATGGTATTCCCTCCGACAATCCCTTCGTGGATCGGGAGGGGGCCTTGCCGGAAATCTACGCGTATGGATTTCGCAACATCTGGCGACTGTCGTTCGACCGGGAGACCGGCGATTTGTGGGTTGCCGACGTGGGGCAGGACCGCTGGGAAGAGATTAATGTCGTGAAGGCGGGAGGCAATTACGGGTGGAGCTTGCGGGAAGGAAGTTTTCCCTTCGGCAACACGGTCGGCAATCCCGTCGATCCGCTGCTGAACCCGGTGTGGGAGTACGACCACATGGTCGGCAAGTCGATCACCGGCGGTTACGTTTACCGAGGGCCTCGGCCCGAACTTCAGGGCCTGTACCTGTACGCCGATTACGTGTCCGGAAAGATCTGGGCCCTGGGGCTGGATCGCGAGACGGGCAAAGTGGACAAGAACTACGGCATTTCCGATGGTGGTCTGCCGGTGTTGGCTTTCGGCGAGGATGAGCAGGGTGAGGTCTATTATCTGCTCGAATCCGCTTCCGGTCAGGGTATCTTCCGGTTTGTGTCGCGCTGATCGACGGAGGTTGAAGGCCCGGCTTGGGTGAAGGCCCGGTTTGGTTGAAGAACCGGCCAGTGGGGAGCGGCGTCACGAGTGGTTCCCACAGCGGAGTTCTGGGGCTGTCGCGGGCGGTGTGCGCGCGGCGGCCGAGTGGCGAAAGTGTCTGGATGCGAGGAGAGTGGGATGATTGCGGTCCTGGTGTATGTGCTCTTGAGTGTCGGACTGCTCCTGGGCAAGCTGGCTCGGATCTTCTTCCCACTCCTCCGCCGCTATTTCATTCCGAGTTCGATTGTCGGTGGATTGGTCGCCCTGATTGGAGGTCCGGAAGTTTGGGGAAGGATCGTGCCGGGACAACCAGGCGGGTTGGTCGGCGCGGAAGTCTACGAATTCTGTGCCCTGATTCCGGGCTTCCTCATTAACATCGTGTTCGCGGCGTTGTTTCTCGGGAAGACGATTCCACCCCCGAGGGAAGTTTGGCGCCGAGCGGGTCCGCAGGTGGCGTTTGGGCAGGCGATGGCTTGGGGAATGTATGTCGTCGGCATCGGTCTGACGATGGTCCTGCTGACTCCGCTTTACGGCGTCCCTCATGCGTTCGGAACGCTGCTCGAGATCGGCTTTGAGGGAGGTCACGGGACGGCGGCCGGATTGGCCTCCACCTTTCAGTCGGTCGGCTGGGCGGAAGGGACCGATTTGGCCCTGGGAGTCGCCACGGTCGGTGTTGTGATGGGGGTTGTCATCGGCATGCTGCTGATCAACTGGGGCGTCCGCTACAACCAGACTGCCTTTTTGACTCCCGATGGTTTTCGTCAATCCGAGGAATCCGAAGGAAGTTCCGATACCGCCGAAGAATCGGGAGGCGCGGAAACGTCGAAAGGTAAGGATGTCGGCCGGCCGAGTGACAAGAGTGGGACAGTTGGTTCCGAGGAAGCACGAGCCGACCAGGAGGCTTACGAGATTACTTCGATCGAGCCGATTTCCCTGCACGCTGCTTACATCGGCGTGGCGATCGGGATCGGGGCGATTCTGCAGTGGCTGCTGGTGCAAGTGGAGTTGCAGACGTTGGCAAGATTGGAATTCCCGCCCTTGTTGGCTCACATCCCCCTGTTTCCGCTGGCCATGATCGGCGGCATTCTGCTCCAGCAGTTGCATGATCGCTTCTTGCCGCGGCTGAAGCTGCAGCGAATCCTCTTTGCCAAACTGCAGGGAGTCGCGCTGGACTATTTGATCGTGGCCGCGCTGGCGGCCCTCTCCCTGACCACGCTGGCAGCCAACTGGCAGCCCCTGCTGATGCTGGTCGTGGCGGGAATCCTCTGGATTGTCGGAATGTTCCTGCTGTTGGGGCCTCGGATGCTGCCCGACTACTGGTTTGAACGGGGTATTGGAGATTTCGGGCAGTCGATGGGAATGACGGCAACAGGACTCTTATTGCTGCGAATCGTCGATCCCGATTATCGTTCGCCTGCATTCGAAGCTTTCGGCTACAAGCAGCTCTTGTTCGAACCCTTCGTGGGAGGAGGGCTGGTCACGGCGATGGCCGTTCCGCTGGTTGTGAATTACGGACCGCTGCTGCTGTTCGGTATTTCGCTGGTATTCACGCTGTTTTGGATCGGGTTTGGACTGATCTTCTTCCGGCCCCGCCGTCGGCCCAGTCCCGTGCCGGCTAGTAGCCAGTAGCCAGCAGCCAGTAGCCAGCAGGCGTTCGTTTCGCTGGCACGCCATGACCTCCGGGCACTTGCGGCATTACCAAGGTTCGGCGTGACGATAGAGCATGGTCAAGCCCTTCAGCAGTTCCCGCTGCTCCTCTCGAAAACGTCGCAGTTCCTTCTTCTTGCCACTCAGCTCGACACAAATCATCACTCCCTCGGAAGACTGCGCGGAGCGGGATGAATCGGTCTCTTCCGGCATTTTTCCAAAGGATGCATGAGCCGTGGCGCGGAGACCTCCGCGTCGGGTTGCCTGCTCCAGAATCTGCCGATAAAGAAGGGGAGTCCACCAGTCAGCCAATAGTCCGCTGGATTTGGGGGGAGGCTTTGCGGTGGAAGAGACGAAGATTCGCAGCGAACCCAACTCGTCCTCTGGCGGGTCTTTTCCTTCCGCTTGAGCGTCGGGTGATCGAGGTGCGGCTTCCGAGGTCGGAGAGGATGGGATCGACGTTGTCTCGGTCGAGGAGGAAGCATCGGACGAAGCCGTCGAAGCCGTCGAAGCCGTCGAAGCGTTCGAAGCGTTCGAAGCGGACGTGGCGGTCGAGTTGACTGCCGGTTCGGCGGCCGATGGCTCGGAGGGAGATTCGGTTGTCGGAACGGTCAACTCGGTCCCCGCGGAGGGCAGCAGAGAAGTCGGCGTCTTGCGAACCATCCGCAGAGATAGGCCCGAGGGAAAGGCGGAGCCCTGGGATTTGGGAGTCCCGATCCGCTGAGAAAGGTAGATTCCGCTGTGACCGCTGACGGCGTAGGACACAAAGCAGGCGATGGCCAGATAGACCACCAATCCGCTTCCCAGTAGATCGCCGTTCCAAAGGGCGAAGAGTTCCAGGCCCATGATGGTGCAGGCCAGCGGCGTGTTGGTCGCTCCGGCAAAGACCGCCACGAATCCCAGTCCGGCGAACAGGTCGACCGGAGCGCCCAGAAGGCGAGCCATCGTGTTGCCCAAGGCGGCGCCGACGAAGAACAGCGGCGTCACCTCTCCCCCCTTGAAACCGCTGCTCAGAGTGATCGTTGTGAACAGAATCTTCCACCACCAACTGAACCATCCCGCCCCGCCGTCGCGAAAGCAGGAGGTGATCGAGACCGCGTCGGGTTGATCGGGTGGACCGATCACGCCCAGGCCCAGGTAGTCTCGCGTCCCCAGCAACGTGGCCAGGCCAATCACCAGCAGCCCACCCAAGAC
>JBJHCD010000332.1:0-6540 GCA_050485845.1 Pirellulaceae bacterium
TCCGAGAAGAGCGCCTGGTCCAGCGCGCTGGAGTAGCCACGAACCCGAGCGTAATAGACGTCGGTCTGCACGGAACCGAAGAGCAGGGAGGCTAGCGAGTTCTCATGAGCGGCGAATTGTTCGTAGTACTGATGAAATGCCCGTTTCCGCACCTGGCGGTCCGGGGAGTGGAGCAGTTTGGAGAAGGTGGCATTGGTCAGTTCGAGTCGGTTGCCGTGTTCGTCCTCCACCGTGCCGAACTTCAGATCGGCATCGTGTAGCTGGCGGAAGGTGCGGGCAGCGACCTGGGACATTTCTCCCTGCATCGCCAGCAGTTGTTCCTCCTTGTCGGACAGCGTGTGAGGGCGGTAGCGGAGGATTCGCTCTAGTTGGAGTCGCTGCCTTTTTAACTCTGGAGCGGCAAGGTATTCCTTCATCCGCTCCTCGGATAGCGCCAGAATCTCCGGCCGAATGAAGCTGGCCAACTGGCCAGCCTGCGTCGCCACGGTCTGAAAACGTCCCATCATCCGCTGGTATTCGCTGTTGGCCTGGTCCTCGGCCGTGCGGAGAAAGGCGTAGGCCCCCAAACGCTCGGCAATGCGATCCACTTCCGCGTCGAACTTCAAGCAGGATGCCAGTGTCTTGGCACTCTCGTCCAGTCGCCCCTTGTACTTCTCGAAGCCGCGGATCTTGCGCTGAAATTTCGCAAACAGTTGCTCCCACTGTTCGTCCGTTGGAAAGAGCGAGGACAAGTCCCACGTGTCCTCGACGGAGACCTCGCTCCGGGGGAGATTCCGGCCGGAGGTTCCCCCCTTTTTTGCCCCCCCTTTCTTCGGTCCTGGCTTCGTCCCCTTCTTCTTGGTTGCGGAAGTCGCGGCCGCCGATTTCCCTGTGGAACCGCCGGCGGAGGAATCTGATTTCGCCAGTCGTTCCAACGGAGTGGACGCTTCCGGCTTGAGCAATGTCATGGCAAAAGACTCTTGTGGTTGGTTCCAACTACCAAACGAAAACTCCGGCGCTCCAAGAGAGCCCCGCGCCGAAGCCGGCCAGCAGAATCCGGTCGCCTCGTTCAATGCGTCCCGACCGGTAGGCCTCGTCCAAGGCCAGCGGCATGCTGCCCGCCGACGTGTTCCCGTAACGCTGCAAATTCATCATCACGCGGTCCCTTGGAATCTCCAAGCCGTCGGCCACTGCGTCCAGAATACGGGAATTGGCTTGATGCAGGAGGACCAGGGCCACGTCGTCGCGCTGGACGCGAGCATGCTCGAGCACTCGAGCGCACGAGTCATGGACGGTGCGGACCGCCCACTTGAAGACCGCTCGCCCCTCCATCCGCATGAACTGGCGTTTTGCTTCCAGTGCCTGTTCCGTAATCGGTTCGCGTGATCCTCCGGCCGGTACATGCAACAGACCTCCCCCCGATCCGTCGGATCCCAGCAGATAGGAAATCAAGCCTTGCTTTTCCGATCCCGCCCCCAGCAATACGGCTCCAGCCCCATCTCCGAACAGAGGAAAGGTCTTCTTGTCCTCTGGGTCGACGGCCCGGCTCATGATGTCCGCTCCGACCACCAGGACACGGCGATAGAAACCGACCTTCACGTATTGCAGTCCAGTGACCAGCGCGAACATGAACCCGGCGCAGGCCGAGTTCATGTCGAAGGCGGGGCAGCGAGCCCCCAGTCGTTCCTGAAGCAAGCAGGCCGTGGTGGGACAACTGCTGTCGGGGGTCATGGTCGAGACGATGATGAGGTCGATTTCCTCGGCCCCCAATCCCGCCTGGTCCAGGCACCTGCGGGCCGCCTCGTACGCCACGTCGCTGGTGGCTTCCTCGGGAAGGGCACATCGCCGCTCGCGAATTCCCGTCCGCTGCAGGATCCAATCCGCGTCGTATCCCCAAGCCCCCAGGTCCTCGTTCGTCACAACTTGGTCGGGCGCCGCCGAACCGATGGCCAGGATCTGAACTCCCGTCAGCACCGCCAGGCGCTCGAATGGGTGGGAGGACGACAGGGAGTAGGGTCGAGCCGCCGGATCGCCTCTTACCTCGCGATTCTCCATCCGCCGCGAGGACGATTCGCCTCTCTCTTCGTCAGAGACTTCCCCCACCGGCCTCTCTCCCAATGACTCGACTTCGCGCGGATGTACCGGTTTCGACTGGGATGGCTTGGATACGGATGACGTCATTAGCAGGGTAGCTCGTCTGAAGGAACTCGGCCGGAAGCCTCATGCATCGTCCAGAGTCGGGGATGCTCACGAGAAAAATCATCCGTCCCGTTGTGACCCCACTTGCTTACCGAGGTTCCTCGGAAATGGGGATCCAGCGTTTCTCGGCACACGACTGTAGCACTGAATCTGCCACAATCTGGGCCCGAAGTCCATCATGGAAGCTGGGAACGGAATCCCGCTTCTCCACGATGGCCGACACGAATTCCCACACCAAATCGTACCGGAAGACCGTTGCCGGCTCCCCCTCTCGCACGTCGCGGGGGCTCCCGGCCGGCTTGAGAAACTCCTCGGGAACGTCGACCGGTGCCAGGTCGGAACCGGTCTTACCCAGCAAAATCTGATTGGGAAGGTGCAGGCGATAGACGGCCGATTGCTCGGATCCGTTAATCTCCGCCCACTCATGTCCAAATCCATTCAGGCCGTACCCCTTGGCCAATGTCGTCCCTTCCCAGACTCCAACCGCCCCGGATTGAAATTCCCCAATCAGACTGGACCAGTCGTCCACGTCACTCGGCTCGCACGTCCCCCCGTCGGCTGTGCTCGTCCGAGGAGCGAAGGTCTTCACAGCCCCGCAAATCTGCTGCAAGGGACCAAGCAGGTCCAGGGCAAAGTCGATCCGGTGAATTGTCATGTCGAAGAGGTCGCCGGCCCCCGCCTTCTTCGTGTACTGACGCCATCCCCAACTGGTTTCCGGCAAATCCAAGAACCGCTGGCTGCGGAAATGCCGGGGCTCCCCCAACGCCCCCGTCTCCACCAGGTGTTTCATGTACCGCATCGCCGGCGCGAACCGGTAGGTGAAGGCCGTCATGTGGACCACCTGGTTGTCCCGAGCCGCGTGGTACATCTGGCGGACTTCCGCCGAGTTCAGCCCCAACGGCTTTTCGCACATGACATGCTTTCCGTGTCGAGCCGCGGTGGTGGCGATGGCGTGGTGAGTGAAGTTCGGCGTGGCGATGATCACCGCGTCGACCTCCGGGTCGGCACACAGCTCCTCGAAATCGGAGGTCAGGCGGGAACACCCCCAATCCGCTCGACGCTGTTCCAACAACCGAGGGTCAGCGTCGCAGACGCCCGCCAGTTCCGCTCGGGGGTCCAGCCGGATTCCGGGAACGTGATGATAGTCGCTCACCGCCCCCGCCCCGATAATCGCGATACGCACCGGATTCGTCACAATTGGTGTCTCCCTGGTCGTTCCTGCTCATTCCACTCGGCCAATCGGACCCAGCGGAAGAAAAATTCCCCTCGCGTTCCCCTTCAACCCCCGCTGTGCTAGCACTGGCAAGGTCCCGAGCCGCAAGCATATTGCTGAATTCAAGTTGTGATGCGAAGAAATCTAACAGGAGAGAGCCGAGCCGACCAGAAGGGGCGTTGGGAAGGCTGTGGCGAATGGTCGCACATACCGAAAATTTTGCCCTCCACCCCCATATAGGGGTGACCGACGGGGCTGCGAGCGAATACATTGGCGTACATCTGTCGTACCGCGCTTGCGGTCGTTTGGTAATTGGAAATCTGCAAGTAGAAGACATCCCAACTATGTGTCTATTGGCTATCCAATATCGGTTGGTTCCGGAAGCCCCCATCTTGGTGGCTGCCAACCGTGAAGAATTCTATGATCGCCCGACGTTGCCTCCGGCAATTCAGTCGGGAAAGCCACGTGTTCTGTGTGGGCTCGACCAACAGGCGGGGGGTACTTGGCTGGGAATCAACCAGCATGGACTTTTCATCGCGGCCTGTAATCGCCCCAAGACGAACGTGCCATTCTCCCCTCGTTCCAGGGGGCTTTTATGCCGCGATCTGCTTCGAGCCGGATCGGCTCGCAAGGCAGTCGACCTAGCCCTGGACGAGCTTTCCACCGGTAGCTACGACGGAGTGAACTTCGTCTGTGCCGACGCGGAAAGTGGCTGGGTGGTTCATGGTGGTGACGATTACGAGGCGGTTCCCCTGGAGGAAGGCCTCAACATCATCAGCAACACCGACTTGAACAACCCGCGGGACGAGCGTGTCAAACTGGCTCGGCGACTGCTGACCCTGCAGACTCTCGACTCGCCTGTCAAGTTCCTGGCAGTGGCCAGCAAAGTCTTCGCGCGGACCCCCACGGGACCGATGCGTCCCAGCATGGTGGTCCGTTCGCAGCGCCGCGGCACCGTCAGCTCGACGCTGCTCGCTCTCGGCCTGAAGCCCCGTGACGCTATCTTCCAGTATGCCGATGGGGCTCCGGATGAAGCGAAGTATGAAGACTACTCCCCGTTCCTCCGCGATATCCTGAGCCGAGGGCTCCGGGAAGCTCGCTCCAAAGCCAAGGCAACCTGAGGGTTCGAGGTCGAGCCAACCAGCCTGCGGCTCGACGCCCCTGTCGCTTCCTACCAAGGTCCCATTCCTGAATGTGCCACTCAGGCCATCAGGAAATCGGGACCTTTTTTTGATTCCCCGAGTGTATTTCCCCGAGTTGCCTTGAGTTTGCTCGAGACCGATCTCATTCACTTCGGCCAAGTGTCATTTGCGGGCTGCATTCAGGAGCTGATCGAGGAGCCCCCTGGCGAGCCGACGGCCCCCTCGACGCGGCGGGTGGTTGCGCGGCGGTTCTTCAAGCGGTAGACGAGGCTGTTCCCTCGCTTACCGACGGAATCCACCGTCCCGCATTCCCGCAGGCAATAGGCAATTCGCTGAGCGACCCATCGCTGGACGCTCAGATGGCCGGCTAGCTGGGCGGTGTCAAATGTTTCGGGAAGGGGGGCGGGTATCAGTTTCAGCAGGTCGCTCGCCCGGCGGAGTCGCTCCGTGGCCACAATGTCACGCAGGCATTGGTCGTCCACGCCATAGTCCTTTTTCCAGGATCGGCGTCGACCTTGGGCCGGATACCGCCATTCCTCAATTTCGACCAACGGCACTTCCAGGGTCAGCCGAGGATGGGGAAAGACGGAGACGAAATAGACCAAGTCCTCGAAGACGTCGAGCAGCGTGCCCCGCTTCGGGCTATATCGTCGAGCCATCTCTTGGCCCGAGGGGCGGTCGAGTTGCACGAGTTGTTTTCGCGCGATCACCGGTTTCACCACGGTAACGCGGTGGTTCTCCAGTAATCGATGGACTTTCCCGCGAATGGCGGAAAGCGACGCGTGCTGTACTTCCACCAACCGACCTCGAGCCACCGCATCGATGCGGTACCCATCGACGGAGACTTCACACTGGGCCGCCGGTCCAGCATAGAGCGACTTGAGATCTCGATGCAGCGAGGATTCCATTCCTTCCCTAGGTCTTTGCTACTCCGGGGCCTCGGGCGTGATCCCGAGATCTCGGATGGTGAGCAGTGAACGCAGGGGGATACCTCGAGCGGCAAAGGCTTCGGCTCCACCTTCCAGCCGATCGACCACCGCGATAACACCCAGAACTTGGATCCCGCACGCTTCGACTCGGTCGATTGCCAGCAGCGAACTTCCCCCGGTGGTAACCACATCCTCGACGATCACTGCTCGATCGCCCGCTTGCACGGGCCCTTCCACGTCACGTCCCTTTCCGTGCCCCTTGGCCTCCTTGCGGACGATGAAGCCCTTGAGGGGAATGCCCTGCAATCCGGCGACGGTGATCACGGCCCCGGTGATCGGATCCGCTCCGATCGCCATGCCTCCCACCGCGTCGGGGAGATCGGAGCCCAGCATTTCGAGAATTCCTTCGCCGATAAGGCGAGCCCCTTCCGAGTCGAGTGTGACTTTGCGGCAGTCCAGATAGAAAGAGGCGGTCTTTCCGGAAGCAAGGGTAAAGGTACCGAACTCGAGTGACTTTTCCTTCACGCGTTCGATGAGTGCCTGTTTGTCGTACACCGGCCGTTAGTTCCTTCAGCGAATGATCGTGACACGAGATCCGACTGACAGGATACCAAAGATATCGTCGGCGTCACGTGGACTGAGGCCGATGCAGCCCACGTCCGCATAGGACTCTTGCTGAGCACTGCCGTGAATCCCGAGGCGACTTGATCCCAAGTCGATCCAGATTCCTCCATAGGGATTCTCGGGAGAATCGGCCGACACTTCTCGCCCATCCTCCGCGTAGTAGACGCGCCCCTCGTCTTTGGCCTCCACCGTGAAGTCGCCGATTTCCGGAGCGGGGTCTACTCCGAGGGTAATGGGGAAGCGTCCGGCGTAAAGTTGGTCGAGGAACAGGGTCAGCTCACTCGCATCCAGGCTGATTTCCGCTCGGAACGGCCCGCGAACCACTTTCAACTCGGTGCCTTGCATCATCACTCGGGGATTTTCCACTCCGTTGATGTTGGCCAGAAGTTGCCAAGGAACCTGGTACTGCTCGGCAATCTCCATCAGCGTGTCGCTGCGACGCACGGTGTAGCTC
>JBJHCD010000333.1:0-6536 GCA_050485845.1 Pirellulaceae bacterium
GATTAGGACCGACCGGGGATGGGGATGCAGGAGGGCCGAGATGTGACCGAGTGTGCGTTGGAGCCGCATGTCCATCCGTTCGCTCGAGGCCACCACCTTGCCGCTGACATGAAATCGCCGAATGCCCTTCGGGAGGTCGGAAATGGCGATCGAGGCGTTCATCCCTTCTCCCATGTAGATCATCTCCGCGTTATCGTCCAGCCAGGTGGGGAGGTACCTCCCGTGGGCGACCAGGCCCCATGGGACGTCGGGGACTTTCCAGGTTGTCCAGCCGACGAATAGGAGCGACACGACCAGGCCGGCCACGCCCCCGGCGCGAAAGGTCAGTTGGGGGGTGGTGGGACCATCCGTTGACACAGTCGCGGGGCGAAGTCGCCACAACAGGGGGGCCAGCATGAGGAGGGCCGAGAATGCCGACAATCCGATCAGAAATCGCTGACTCTGCTGCGTCCCGATCCATCCGATCATCACCATGCTGCTGAGCGTTGCGCCGAGAATCGCTCCGACTGTGTTGGAGGCATAGACGGCGCCGACGAGACGACCGGGGTCATGGCCGGGGCGAGCGATCGCGGCCAGGGCGAGCGGAAAGCTGGCTCCCCACAGGCAGGCGGCCGGGAACATCGCCCAGAGGCAACGCATCAAGTCCAGCTGAAAGTTGAACCAGGGGTTGGACGAAAGAGAGGGGTCGATCGGCCAGTAGGGGAGCGAGGCGGAAAGCATGTACGCGCTCCAGAAGATGGCCGCTGTTAGGAGAAGCTGGCAGATGCCGAGATCAAAGCGGGGGGTACGCGACATGCGGGCCCGCAGGGACCCAATGCTGCTGCCGATTCCCAGGCCGATCAGAAAGACGGCCAGGATAATCGAGAAGGTATAGACGGTGGCTCCGAGCATCAGCGAAAGTCGCCGAGTCCAGATGACTTCGGCGGCCAAGGCGCAGAAGCCCGAGAGGGCAATGGTCAAGTGGACGGCCCAGGCGTCGGGAATCGCTTCCGCCATGGGTGACGGCTGGTTGTCGGCCGAGCGGCGATAGGGAGCCAGCGTGGCGAGTCCGAAGCTGACCAATGCCACCGCGACATTGATGACCACCGCCACGTAGGTCGCGATGGCCACGTCGTGGACCCGCAGCAGGTAGAAGCCGGCCAGCAGGCAGCCGAAGACCGCTCCGGCAATGTTCGCTCCATAGAAGAACCCCAACCAACTCATTCCGCGCGGCGTGGACTCCAGCCACCGGGCGACGGCCGGCAAGGTCGCCCCCATCAGGAACGTTGGTGGTAGTAAACAGATTGCGCACACGAACCCACGGAGAAACAGACCCAACAGCCCGTGCCCCACCACCGAGGTATAGAACTGGTGGACGAGCGGCATTCCCAGGAGGATGGCCAGTCCAGCCAGGGCAATGCCAAGTTCCAGCAGGCCGTAGACTCGGAGGGGATGGAACCGAGCCGAGACGAGGCGTGGAAAGAGGAGGCTACCGGCACACATGCCCCCCATGAAGGAGCCCAGGAGCACGCCGAGCGAGATGGCGGACGAGCCGATGACCAGCTGGAGAAGCTGGAACCAGACAACCTCGTAAATGAGGGCTGAACAACCACTTCCGACAAACAGCAGCAGAATGGGGGCGGAAATTCGAGGAAGAGCGGCCTCGGTGTCGTGGGGAAAAGCGGCTGTCGAGGACGAACCTTCCGCGGAGGCGGCTTGGGACATGGTGAGAGGTACCTGCGGTCCAGAGGAGGCTGTGACGGGTGCGCACCGGTCTTGAGTTCTATAGGAACCCATGGACGGGCAAGGGGTTCCGCGAATTTCTCCAATTTCGCGGGGGGCCGAGTGATCAACGAGGGATCAATGACGGAAGACCGTCCGCGGGGGGCAGGGCCAGCTCGGCTTCATGCCGTCTGGAGACGATTGGTTCGCTTCCGGAGTTCCCGGATTAGCTCGGTATGGCAGTTCTTCCACGGCTCACAATGGTGGTTGTCCTGGAGGGCCAACCGATGTGTCCCCCGCTTTTCAGAATTTTCTCGAAAAAATACTCGCCACTTTGACTCGCTCGAATGGGTGGAATCTATATGCGGTTGCTGGGATGTCGAGAAGCCAATCTTCGTCAGTGAATACTAGGGTTTCAGGCGGATCGGCCGCCAGAGATCGCCGCCGGGGGGGATTATCCGGCCCGATGCATAGCGCAAGACATGTTTAGCTGACGAATCATTTGACGGCGCCGCGAGACCCATTTAGACTTCCCCTCGACACGCAAGTGGGAGTCATGTGCTTTGGCCATGAGTGGGGGTTTGTGATTCCTGGACGTCCGGCGCGACGGGCAAAGGGGACTTGGGCTTGGAGTCCAATTCCCTGAACAACACGGCTCGTCGGATCGTGTCTCGTTATTTTCGTTCCTTGAGGAGTTTCTTTTCCGATGCGATTCTCGATTCGTTCTCGACAGAGTGGTTTCACCCTGGTCGAACTGCTGGTGGTCATTGCGATCATCGGAGTCTTGGTTTCTCTCTTGTTGCCGGCTGTCCAGTCCGCTCGGGAAGCCGCCCGCCGAATGCAATGTTCCAATAACATGAAGCAATTGGGGCTTGCCCTGCACAACTACCATGACACGCATGGTCGCTTTCCACCTCAGGCGATCTTCGGGCCTGGCGCGCCTCCGCACCAAGCGCCTTATCATCACACCTGGATGGTAATGATTCTGCCGTTCCTGGAGCAGCAACCGTTGTATGACAACATCGAAATCACGATGCCGATCTTTGGGCAGATTCTGCCCACCGGGCAACCGGTCGTGTCGGCGGAAGTGGCCGGATATCGCTGTCCCTCGGACGCAGGAAGGCGTGATGTCGAACAAACGGGGGGCATGTCCATCACCAACTACTCGGGATCCGACGGTTATCACTGGCATCCGGGCCCCACGACGGTTGGCAACGATGCACCCTGGAATCTGCAGATGGACCCCATCATTCAGCCGGCGGACATCAGCGGCATCATGTCGGTGACGCTGACTCGCAACATGGCCGAGGTGACCGACGGGCTTTCCAACACGATGTTCCTCGGCGAAACCGACTCCATGGGATTTGGTGGAGGCCCGATTCAAACCTCCAATACGGGGCTTCGTCGAGTCGGGGCTCCCGTCTTCCGTCCCGCGCTGGTTGCCTTCGCTCACAATGGATGGGGGGCGAACGAGACGGGTGAGCACACGGTCCGAGCGGATGGGGCCGCGCAGCAGCCCGGAACTTGGTTCGTGAATCACTCCACGCTTCCCAGCTATATCACGGCCTGGGGGATCAACACCGAGTGGCCGGGTACGTCCAGTTACCATCCGGGCGGGGTGATGGCTGGCTATGGTGACGGTAGCGTGTCGTTCCTCTCCGAAACAATCGATTGGGGGACTTACATCAAGATCAACGGCATCGCGACGAATCAGACCTTCATCGACCCCCGTAACTAGAAATAAGGGTGAGGCTGCAAGGAATGATTGGATGCCACTGGTATCGACGGCATCCTGATTTCAAGCCCACTGGTCATGCAGCGGTTGGCGGCCGTGCCGCGCACCGATGCTTTTTGCCCGTCCGACTTACTTTGGGAGTAATGTTTTATGAAATGGCTTTTTGCCTTGATTGTTGGATTCGCCCCCGTGCTGGTTTCCGCGGGGTGTGGTGATTCTCGACCTGATCCTCGGGCCAATCCCGATTTTGACGAAGAGGCCTATAGTGATCCGGGGGCTGCCGCGCTGCAGATGCAACAAGGGGGTGGAGACGAAGGGGCTCAGTAGCCCCTCCCCCCGCGGCTCGGTGTCGAGTAAAGCCGCGAAGGCCCTCTGACGCCATCTGGTCCATCAGTTCGTTCGGCCCACGCTTCGGTTGCTTCACGTGCCCAGCAGCTTTAGGGGGCGATTCGCGGAGCGACCGAATGGCATGGTCTAGCGGGACGGACTCTGTCGCATAACGAAAGATTGTCTCGGCGGACATGAAAAAAGATCGGCGATGGCGCGGAGCCCGTGTTATCGCCGACCGCTGAGACGCCATCGGTGAGCGGGATGGTGGTGGAACTACCTGCTCAACCCGAGATTCTTGATCTAGCGGGGCCGAAACCCTCCTTATTCTTCATAGATTCTCTCTCTTGCCAGCACCAAAATCTACTCGGTCGGGTGGGGATCGCATAGCATTAAGTGATGTTATTCGATGCCGGGCCGGAGAATCCTGCGCCCTCGGTCCATTTGACAGGCAGGCAGGTCGCCCTTAAAGTACTGAGTAGTGCCGAGCGAGCTAGACGGCTGACGGCCATCCGGAGGGGGTAGTTCGGATTGGTAATCTTCATTCAGGCCTTTTCAGCTCGACTTCGCCTTTGTCGCAAGCATCCTGACTTTGTCGCTTTTCTCATGCGCTGTGTGCAGCTCTTGCGAGTAAGGGGGGCTGGCTAAGCTCGGTGCCCTCAGCGTCGGCGGGTTCCCGTTGGCTATGGTTTCCTTATTTTGTTTTATGGGAGAGGGTCTGTTTTATGCGTTTCTCAGCTCGAAGTCGTCGAGCGGCCTTTACGCTCGTCGAATTGCTGGTGGTCATTGCGATCATCGGCGTGTTGGTTTCTTTGCTTTTGCCGGCCGTCCAAGCGGCCCGCGAAGCGGCTCGCCGAATGCAGTGTTCCAACAACATGAAGCAATTGGGGATCGCGCTGCACAACTACCACGACACTCATAATCGATTTCCACCGCAAGCGATCTACGGCCCGGGTGCTCCTCCCTACACAATGCCCTACCACCACACGTGGGTGGTGATGATTTTGCCGTTCATGGAGCAGCAGCCCCTGTACGACAGCATCAACAAGAACGCGCCGATTTTCCCGCAGATCCTTCCGAATGGACAGCCCGTAGTTGCTCAGCAAGTCGCGAGCCTCCGTTGTCCGTCGGATGCCGGGCGTCGCGACGTTGCTCAGACCGGCGGTTTGGCGGTGACGAACTACGCTGGTTCCGAAGGTTATCACTGGTGGTCAACTGCAATTGTCGGAAACTCCGCCCCTTGGAATTTGGGCGTGGACCCCATTATTCGGACTGCTGATCTGAGTGGTATTATGACGATTCAGCAAACTCGCACGATGGCCGACATTGCGGATGGAACGTCCAACACGATCTTTCTGGGAGAAACGGACTCCATGGGACACGGAGGAGGGCCGTTCAACACGACCGGTACTGGGCTTCGTCGAGTCGGAACGCCCGTTTTCCGAACTGCCCTTGTCGCCACGCCTCATGCTGGTTGGCACGGCAACGAAGGTGGAGCCGCCAACGTGGTTGGCCCAGACGGCGGACCTCAGACGAGCGGCGCTTGGTTCCGAAACCACTCCTTCACGCCAACCTATCTGACGGCGTGGGGTATCAACACGGAATGGCCAGGGACGTCGAGCTATCACCCGGGTGGGATCATGGCCGGCTTCGGTGACGGCAGCGTTTCGTTCATCCAGGAAAACATCGCGTGGCAGACTTACTTGAAGTTGAATGCCATCGCCGATAATCACACGATGATTGATCCTCGCCGCTAGAAACTTTCAGGAGTTGATTGCATGAGATGGTTTTTTTGTTTCTGGATGGCCCTCGCGCCCCTCGTGGTCGCCAATGGATGTGGACCTTCCCGTCCGGATCCCCGAGCGAATCCAGATTTCGATGAAGAGGCGTACAGCGACCCGAACGCGGCAATGAGGAAGATGCAGGCTCCCGGAACGCAAGAGTAGGGAGTCGGATACCGACTCGCTTTCCCACCCGAGTGTCACTTGGGTGAATCGCTGCCTCCTTCTGTCTGTCTGCAAGTCCCGATGAAACCGCGAGGCGAGATGACGTTAGTCATCTCGCCTTTTTTCACGCCCAACGGACCGAGTGGTCAGTTTTCAGTCTTCAGTTCAGATGATGAAGACGAAGTTGCCTGAAGAAAACCGGTCGGGTGTCTTCGCCGGAAAACCCGACGAAAATCCGACGAAAATCCGACGGGTGTCTTCAGCCACAATTGCACCCCCCTCTTTTGTTTTGGTGGTCCGACGCTCGAGCAAGCGATGCCCCGGGTATTCACGCCTTCATCCGCGCTCCGCCAGCGTTCGCCCCCCCCAACACACACCGCTCACGGGGCGAGGCCCCCGTGAGCGGGAGTCGACTAAGCAGCTACAGGCCAGGAACGAAAGATTCCCGCGGCCGAATCCTGAAACGTCATTTCCGAGGGATCGTCCCGAGGCCGCAAAGCTCACCCGCCTGCCTCGGGGCGCTCGGTTTCGCACGCGGTCCCCAGACACCCGTCCGATCCCAAGACACCCGTCGAATTCCGCCCCCAAGGCACCCGTCGAATTCCGCCGCAAGGTCGGCAGCCAGAGTGGGGGGCCCGAGTCTTGTGGATGGGAAGCGGGCACCCAGGAAGCCCCTCAGTCATGTACATGCCTACAAGCAATCGAGGGGTCCTTCCGGTCCGAAGACACCCTATGGTTGCTGGGTGCGCGCCACGCCCCCCCGCGCAACGGGGGCCGCCCCCCGTTGTGCGGGGGTTGTTTTTGAAAATACGAAGAAATCGATCAGA
>JBJHCD010000334.1:0-6535 GCA_050485845.1 Pirellulaceae bacterium
ACCGAAGGGAAGCAGGCCCTCACGGAATTAACGGGGAAACTGTATCAAGTCGATGGCGTTCGGCAGGTGAACAGCGTGGTCGATCCGCTGGGAGAGTTTCCCCCGGGGACTCGGATCGGCCTGACGAATCGCCAAGCCTGGCGCACTTGGCTCGCTCGATCCCACCGGAAGACCAACGCCCTCTTTCTCGCTCAGACGGAACAATTCCCCGGCAATCTCACTCGACTGGAAGTGATCCTTCAACAGGATCCCTTCTCGCGGGAGGCGATCGAGGTCTTGGAGCGAGTCGACGAGGTGCTGCATGCCCACTGCGATCCGGCCGGATCCTTTTTTCGCGATTGCCAGATTGCCTACGCCGGTCCCACGGCCGCCGTCCGTGATTTACGAGCCGTGACGCAGACCGACCAGCGGCGGATCGAATGGTTGGTCATCATCGCGGTTTACCTGGTCCTGGTCGTCATTCTGAGACGCCCCGAGACATGCCAGTTCCTGATCGGCTCGGTCCTGCTGACCTACTTCGTCACGCTCGCCGTGACCGAATGGGTGTTCGCTTGGTTTTACGCCGAGGCCTTTACCGGGCTGGACTGGAAAGTCCCTTTGTTCTTGTTCGTGATCCTGGTGGCAGTGGGACAAGATTACAACGTCTATCTGGTGACTCGAGTGATTGAGGAGCAACAAACCCGGTTGCCGCTCGAGGGGCTGCGAGTGGCGTTGATTCGCACGGGGGGGATTATCACAAGCTGCGGCGTGATCATGGCGGGAACCTTCTTTTCGATGACCAGCGTGGTCTGGGGCAGCTTGGTCCCCGACTGGCTCCCTTGGCTTCAGGGATGGCTCATGCGAAGCGGAGGGCTCAAGGGGATGGTGGAACTGGGGTTCGCCCTGGCACTCGGCGTACTGCTCGACACCTTCCTGGTCCGCCCCATCTTGGTTCCGGCCTTCCTGGCATTAACGAGCCGGAAAGAAGGCCGAGAAGGCCGAGAAAGCCGAGAAGGCCGAGAAGGCCGAGAAAGCTGACGGCTGGGCTGAGCAGTGTTGGATGGAGGCGAGCGGGTGGGGAGGTGAGCGTCTGGGATGATCTCGTATTTGTTCCGCGGGAACCGGCGGGGTCTGGGTGTCGTTGGCCGTCGAGCTGAAGAAGAGGCGTTGACCTTCGAGCGAATGACTGGCCGCGACCTGCCACCGGATGTCACCTCTAAATGGCAGTGGCATATAGCCCGAAAGAGAGGGTGGTGTGCCCGTTTTAGTGCATGCCTGCCCAGAAATAAGGCACGGTCACGGCCGGCCGCTAGGGGCGGATAGTGGCCGATAAAAAGTCGCAAATTGATTGAAGATCGACAATTAGGGAAAGATGTCGATCGTCACTCCTTAATTCGGCCCATCGGTTGCTATCATGCCGGAGACCGAAGCGGTATGTTGAGCCGAGACGATTCATCCAATCGTCCTCGGTACCAGGCAAATGGTCCTCGTGTCCGGCAGCGATTTGGCCAATCGGATTCGAAATCCGGTTGATGGCCGGCAGGCGACGGGGAGCATTCCGAGAACGGAAATCCTTCTGGCAGTATTTGGAAACCTAACCGAAGAGAGGAGACGAAGTGACTCCAAAAGAAGTTCTGGCGTTTTGTCGCGAAAAGGATGTGAAGGCGGTCGATCTGCGATTTACGGACTTTCCCGGACTGTGTCAGCACACGACCATTCCGGTGACCCATCTGAACGAGGATACCTTCGAGGATGGGCTCGGTTTTGACGGATCGAGCATTCGAGGTTGGCAAGCGATCAACGAGAGCGACATGTTGATCGTCCCGCAGCCGGAAACCGCTTTTTTGGATCCCTTCACCGCCATCCCCACGCTGGTGATGATCTGCAACATCCAGGATCCCATCACCCGCGAGGATTACTCCCGCGATCCCCGCAACGTCGCTCGCAAGG
This sequence comes from Pirellulaceae bacterium, assembly GCA_050485845.1. GTDB lineage: Bacteria > Planctomycetota > Planctomycetia > Pirellulales > Pirellulaceae > JBJHCD01. The sequence continues at coordinate 1,930 of JBJHCD010000334.1, forward strand.
CCGTCAATTACCTGAAAACGACCGGGATTGCCGACACGGCCTACATCGGCCCGGAAGCGGAATTCTTCATTTTCGATGACGTCCGCTTCGATCAGCGGTCTCACGAGGGTTACTATCACCTCGACAGCATCGAAGGCGAGTGGAACCGAGGTCGAAAGGAAGGGCCGAACCTGGCCAACAAGATTCGTCACAAGGAGGGATACTTCCCGGTCCCTCCGATGGATCATCTGATGGACATCCGCAACGAGATGATGCAGACGATGATCGAAGCCGGATTGACGGTCGAGTGCCAGCATCACGAGGTGGCAACGGCGGGCCAAGCGGAAATCGATCTGCGGTTCCAGGATCTGGTCACCATGGCCGATCAGATGCTGATCTACAAGTACATCGTCAAGAACGTCGCCTTCAAGTACGGCAAGACGGTCACTTTCATGCCGAAGCCGCTGTACAGCGACAACGGTTCGGGGATGCACACCCACGTCTCCTTCTGGAAAGACAGCCAGCCCTTGTTCGCTGGAAGCGGCTATGCCGGACTGAGCGACATGGCGTTGTACGCCATCGGTGGTTTGCTGAAGCACGCTCCCTCGGTGCTGGCCTTCACCAACCCCACCACCAACAGCTACAAGCGATTGGTCCCCGGATACGAGGCGCCGGTCAACTTGGCCTACTCGCAGCGAAACCGCTCGGCTTCCTGCCGCATTCCGATGTACAGCCCCAGCCCCAAGGCGAAGCGAGTTGAATTCCGCTGCCCGGATCCGAGCTGCAATCCTTACTTGGCTTTCGCCGCGATTGTGATGGCTGCCATCGACGGCATCCAGAACAAGATCCACCCGGGCGAACCGTTGGACAAGGACATTTACGACCTTCCTCCCGAAGAGGCGGCCAAGGTGCCGAAGACCCCCGGGTCGCTGGACCAAGCCTTGGATCATCTCGAAGAGGACCACGAGTTCCTCCTCCGAGGCGATGTCTTCACGGCGGATGTCGTCGAGACCTGGATTTCCTACAAGCGGAAGGTCGAGGTCGACGCCCTTCGGCTCCGTCCGCATCCTTACGAATTCTGCCTCTACTACGACGTTTAGTCGTTTCGGAATGGCCGGGAGTTGAGTCACCGTCGCCGGGCTGGTACGTTTGTTTCCAGTCCGGCGTTTTTCGTTTTCTTGGAAGAGACTTCCCCTTCGATGACGCCCGAGGTTCACCGCGCGTTCGTTTCAGCCCCCAACGCTTCCTTCCGCCCGGAAATCGTTTGCATGGTTACTCCCGACACGCTCCGCCGACTGGCTCAGTACGACACTCCCACGATCTGTAACGTGATTGAACTGTTCGACGCCAGGCCTCGAAATCGAGGATACATGGATGGTCGGATTCGGGCCGACTTCCCCGAGTTCCCGCCGATGGTCGGTTTTGCCGCCACGGCCTCCTTCCGCTCGGATGCCCCGCCCGCCGGCGGTGACGCCTACGGCTCGATCGACAAGCAGTTGGAGCAGTTCGCCTCGCTCCCCGGTCCCCCCGTGGTCGTTTTTCAGGATCTCGACGATCCCCCCGCGGCGGCGGTCTTCGGCGAGGTCATGTGTTCCACCTATCAGGCATTCGGCTCGGTGGGACTGGTCACCAATGGAGCAGGACGTGACCTGCAGCAAGTGCGAGCCCTTGGGTATCCGGTCTTTACCGGCAGCACCATCTGCTCCCACGGCTATTGTCACATGCTGCACCTCGGCCTACCCGTTCGAATTGGTGGCCTGATGGTCAACACGGGAGATCTGCTGCACGGCGATGCCAACGGCGTGACCAATATTCCGATCGAGTTGGCGGCCGACGTGGCGGACGTGGCGGAGGAGTTCATCGCGGCCGAGGAGATCATGCTTCGCTATGTGAAGGCGGAGGGCCCCAAGGACCGAAGGAAATTCTCCGAACTTCGAGCCGAGTTTCAGGAGGTGGTGGCCCAATTGCAGAAGCGAGTGCAAGCGTGATCGTCGGCGTTCCCAAGGAAGTCAAGCGGGATGAATATCGCGTGGCGATGCTTCCCGTGGGGGTTGAGGAACTGGTTTTGCGAGGCCATCGCGTGTTGGTCGAGTCCGGCGCGGGGCTCGGGTCCGGACTGACCGACCAGGCCTACCAGGAGGCGGGGGCCGAATTGATTCCCGATCCGGCCGAGATTTTTGCTCGAGCCGACTTGCTGGTGAAGGTTAAGGAACCACAGCCCGAGGAGTATCCGCGTCTCCGCTCGGGACAGATCGTCTTCACCTACTTTCACTTCGCGGCCAGTCGAGAACTGACCGAGGCGATGCGGGATAGCGGCGCGAGCTGCGTGGCTTACGAGACGCTGCGGGATGAGCGAGGCCGTCTCCCCCTGCTGACTCCGATGAGCGAAGTGGCTGGGCGGATGAGTGTCCAGGAGGGGGCCAAGTACCTGGAGAAGCCGCAGATGGGACGTGGCATTCTGCTGGGAGGCGTTCCCGGCGTGGCTCCGGCCCACATCACGATCCTGGGGGGAGGCGTGGTGGGAGCGAACGCCGCCAAAATCGCCGCCGGATTCAACGCCGATGTCGTGTTGCTGGACATCAACATGGATCGACTGCGATATCTGGCCGACGTCATGCCCCCCAACGTGAATGTCTTGTATAGTGACCGCCACGTGATTCGCGAGGAGATTCGACTGGCCGACTTGGTCATCGGCGCGGTGCTGATTCCTGGAGCCAAGGCCCCTTCGCTACTCTCCCGAGACGACCTGGCCTTGATGAAGCCTGGGAGCGTCCTCATCGACGTGGCCATCGATCAGGGGGGGTGCTTTGAAACCAGCCGCCCCACGACCCATAGTGCCCCCACCTACATCGAGCAGGACATTGTGCACTACTGCGTGACGAACATGCCTGGCGCGGTCGGTCGGACCAGCACCTTCGCACTCTGCAACGTCACGCTCCCCTGGGTCCTGAAAATTGCCGATAACGGACTCGAATCCGCTGCCCAGCAGTTTCCTCCCATCGCATCGGCCATCAACATCTTCGATCGGTCGATCACCAATCTGCCGGTGGCCGAAACCTTCGGTCTGCCGTATGATGCCCGCTTTGGAAACCGCTTAGGTTGACTCGCACTCCACAAATCGATTCCACAAATCAACTCTACCTATCAACTCAACTATTCCACTCGGCATATCACCCAATCAGTCGCTGGGAACGCATGAATAACGCTCGCATAACCACTTCGGGTCCCCCCATTTCCAACACCACGGAAACACTCCGCTGGATGGGGGACATGGATGGCTACTTGCGGATGATCGATCAGACGCTTCTTCCGACGGAGTTCATCGAGTTGGATTGCCGGGAGGTCGAGACGGTCTGGGAGGCGATTCGCCAGTTACGCGTCCGCGGGGCCCCGGCCATCGGCATTGCCGCCGCATATGGAGTGGTCTTGGGGCTCCAGGGCTTTCGCGACAGTACGACGGCCGAGTTCACTCGGCGACTGGAGGAGGTCTGTCAGCATCTTGCCACCAGCCGGCCGACGGCGGTGAATCTTTTTTGGGCCCTCGATCGCATGCGCCGCTGCGACCAGACGCCTGACCCGAAGGATGCGAGTAGCGGCGAGACTGCGGATACTCGGGAAAGAGCTCCTTCCGAACGACTCGCCCGCCTGCTGGCCGAAGCGCGAGCCATCCATGATGAAGACCGAGAAATGTGCCACGCCATCGGCCGATGGGGGGCGGAACTTCTCACGGACGGGGCGAGCGTTTTGACGCACTGCAATGCGGGAGGCTTGGCAACGGCCGAATACGGCACGGCTCTTTCCGTGATCTTTACCGCTCAAGATCAAGGCAAACAGCTCCATGTCTTTGTCGATGAAACTCGGCCCCTCCTCCAAGGAGCCCGCTTGACCGCCTGGGAACTGGCCCAGCGTGACGTTTCGGCCACGCTGATCTGTGACTCGATGGCGGCCCAGGTGATGCGAGAGGGTCGAGTGCAGGCGGTCATCACCGGAGCCGACCGCATTACCGCTCGGGGCGATACCGCCAACAAGATCGGAACCTATGGTCTTTCCGTCCTGGCCGCCGCTCATCAGATTCCCTTCTACGTGGCGGCCCCCAGCAGCACGTTTGATTTTTCCATCGAGCGGGGTGAGGAGATTCCGATCGAACAGCGGGATGGAGGCGAGATAACCTGTGGTTTCGGTCGCCAGACTGCTCCGCTCGGATTCGACGTCTACAACCCCGCCTTCGATGTGACTCCCGCCGAGAACATCACGGCCATCATCACGGAATTCGGTCGAGTCCAACCGGTCAACAAGCAAGAGATTGCTCGAGTCTTGAAGCGATAGAGTTCGGTAGCACCAAGGAATTGCTTCGCGCGATCCGCAATGACTTGCCGATGAAGCTGACGATTGTTCGGTGCGATTGCCCGACCAGGACGATCGCATTTTTTATGAGCGTTAGAGAATAGCGGGCACGATTCTCTCTTTTGCGCGTCGACTCGGCCAATGGAATCCACCAGGGGCGCGGGGGAAGGCTCGCTCGCTGGCAAAAGCACGACCATAATTCGGCCATCGATCAACCGAACGAGGGATTCGAGCGCGCCGAGTTCTCCAGAATTCTCAACAATTCGGCCAACACCCCACAAAC
>JBJHCD010000335.1:0-6527 GCA_050485845.1 Pirellulaceae bacterium
TAGGAGAGAAATCAAACCGCTGACATCGGGAAAGGACCGTAATGGGTAGCTTTTCCGGGTCCGTGGTGCAGAAGATGAACTTTACATGTTCGGGCGGCTCTTCCAGCGTTTTCAGCAAGGCGTTGAACGCCTGCTGAGTCAGCATGTGCACTTCGTCGATGATGTATACCTTGAAAGGCGTCCGGCTGGGGCGGATGTTGATGTTGGAACGAAGCTGGCGAATCTCGTCAATGCCGCGATTGCTCGCACCATCGATCTCGAGCACGTCAACGTCTTCGCCCACGTCGATGCTGAGGCAGACATCGCATTGATTGCAGGGCTGCGGCGAGGGGCCCTGCATGCAGTTCAGGGCCTTGCCAAAGATTCTCGCGGCCGAGGTTTTGCCAACGCCACGGGCCCCGGTGAATAAGTAGGCATGACCAACTCGGCCTGCCAGAATGGCGTTACCCAAGGCCTGAGCGATGTGCTGCTGGCCGAGAAGTTCCGAAAAGCTGCGGGGGCGATAGCGTCGAGCGACCACTTGATAGGCCCGACTCCCCTCTTTTCCCGAGGGACCGCTATTTGCCTGGTCGGCCGCTGTATCCACGCCGTTCCCCTTTTCCAACCCACCGTCCGGCAGGAAGAGGCCCTCGCACAAAGGTACCCCGCTTAGGGCTGCTCCGGTTAAGGCCTGACCCGGTTCACGGTTCCCCCTCGCAAGGGCCTCTTCTCGCCGGACGACTTTCCTCGTTCGGCCTTCCCCTACGGTTGTAAGCAGTTATCGCTCCCGAGTCAAAGGGCCTGTCGACCAACCTATGGTATCGTAGCGGGAAGTCGGCGGGGGTTGATCCCCCTAAAGGGCATCGTGTCTCATCAGCTACCCGCAGCCCTAACGCAAATCACACGCGATTCGCGAATTCCGGTTAGCCGTCGGAGGAGAGGTCTTCCGCAACGCGGGCGACGAGCAGCTTTCGGGCCGCTTCGCAGGCCAACCAGGTCTCCTGGTCCCCGACCCGGATCGCCAGTACCCCAGCCGACTCGTGATTTGCTCGTAATTCCCCAGCCACTCCCAACTCCAGTCCCGAGTCGCTCAAATAACGCAGGAACTCGGGGCTCTGGTCCAAAACTCGAATCAACTGAAAAGAGTCACCGACCCCCCAATCGCTGAGCAGGGAACCTTCGGGTGTGGCCACCGTGCCGTCGGCTCGAGGAATGGGATCGCCGTGCGGATCGGCCGCCGGGTAGTCGAGGTATTGGTCGATCCGATCGATCAAGAAGTCACTGACCGCGTGCTCCAAGTTCTCGGCCTCCTCATGGACCTCATCCCAGGTCAAATCGAGAGTTCGGACCAAGAACAGTTCAATAAGCCGATGTCGCCGGAGGACGCGCAAGGCGAGAAGACGTCCCGCCTCGGTCAACTGCACCCCTTCGTACGGTCGGTAGCTTGCCAACTCGGCGTCGCTCAGCGTCTTCAGCATGCTGGTGACTGTCCCGGGCGAAACTGAGAGCGCGGCTGCTAGTTCTCCCGTGGTGGCGAGATTCTTATCCTCTCTGGCGCAGATCAGATAGATTCCCTTCACGTAGTTTTCGATGGTCAGACTGGCCAAGAACCTCGCTCTCCTTCCCGCCTCTTGCAACTCCCTACTTCCCTACTTCTTTAGCTCCGCAGGGCCTATCCTACCCGAGTTGCGGGGCGCGGGGGACCTGCCGCGAGACGAAATCTCGCCCCTTCCATTCTCCAGACACGTTCGGTCACTTGTGCCCCCTAGAGAGGACTCGCCTTCGAAGCCTTGTAAGAGCCCGTTGAAGCCTTGTAAGAGCCCGTTCGTTCGCGACTCGAATATCCGTGACTCCTCATGCAGGGGAACGATTCACTATAATGCAGGTTGCCAGTGATTATTTCGGCCACTGACTCGTTCGTCACGGGTCGTTCGTCACGGGTCGTTCGGTAACCGATTCCATCGTACCTCCGGTTCGACGAGCAGGCGGAAACTTGCCGTCACGAATTTCACTTATGGGTATCCGCTTTCATTGTCCTCACTGCCGCGGAAAGTTGCACGTCAAGAGCTTCTTGGCAGGCAAGCAGGGGATCTGTCCTCATTGTGAGCAAAGTTTAAAGATCCCCGAGGCAAGTGAGCCCCCAGTCGCGAAGGTTCCGGAAAGCGTCGTCGCCTCGCCTTCGGGGCGAACCGCCAGTCGATCTGCAGGTCAGGTAGGGTCCGGCTTGAATCAGGCCGAATCTCCCGCAACTGCTCGAACTGGCCCCCCGCCAGCTTCTCGGTCGGCGAGGCACATGGTCCCGGCCGGTTCAACGGGCGAAAAGCAAAAGGTCGAGGTGTTTTGGTATGTTCGGCCGCCCGAAGGGGGTGAATATGGACCGGCTGAGCCTCATGTGATGCAGCAATGGGTTTCGGAAGGCCGAGTTAGCGGCGAAGCACTCGTGTGGCGGACCGGATGGGCCAACTGGCGTGTTGCCAATTCGGTCTTCCTGGAGATACCCAGTTCCCCGCCTGCGGGTGCGAGCGACCAAGGAAATCGGAAGGCCGCGACTAGGCCAGCCGCCGGTGCGAGCGACGATACCGCCCTCCCCTCGCCTCTACCGGAAACAAGTTCACGTGCATCGGGGGGGGGTGGCGCCCCGGCCATTGCTCCAACAGGCTCGGCGAACAATTCCACGGAGGGGCACGTTCCGGAGCGTGCCGTGGGCAGCGCCACGACGCCACTTCCGCAAGCCGCTGGAACATCCGAGCGGGCAAGTGGGGCTCCCGTTGCTCCGGCGACTGTTCCCCAATCGGATTCTGCGGTTGCTCCGGCTGTGGTTCCCGTCCAGCCGAGTGGAAAAGGGAAAGTGAAAGCGACAGGGGTGGCGGCCGGTCGCATGGCGGCTCGGTCTCGGCGGCGGCGTGGGGACCGCAAAGGATGGTGGGTCACGGCCGTCGTTCTGCTGGCGCTTACGTCGGTCGCCCTGCTAATTACACTGTTGGTGGTATTAATGAACCAGACATCGTAGTAACCTGAGAGAAACGTTTGCACGGATCAGGTAATTTAGGAAAAGGAGAAAGAAATGAGACAAGCCAGCCAGACCCATTGGGGGATTCTCCACTCCCTTCCAGTTTTCATGATGGTCGGGATACTCAGTTTCGGTACTTTGGTGACTGCCGATGAGGAGACCAAAAAACCGGCAACTCTCGAACTGGCGGATGGGAAATTGACTTTGGTGCTACCCGAGAAATGGGAACGAAAGCCCCCCGCGTCGCGAATTGTGGATCACGAATTCGCCGCGCCGGCGGTGGAAGGTGATCCGGCCGAGGCTAGGATCACGGTCATGGGAGCGGGTGGAGGGATCCAAGCCAACGTGGACCGCTGGATTGGCCAATTCGAGCAGCCGGACGGAAGCGACTCGCGCGACAAGACCAAGGTCGAGAAAAAGCGGATTTCCGATACGGATGTCTATGTCGTCAGTGTCACGGGCAACTACAAGGACCGGCCGGGAGGTGGTCCGTTTACTCAGACTCCAGTGGTTGTCCGCGAAGACTACCGGATGCTGTCGGCCATCATTGCCACGGAACGACAGGGGCATTACTTCATCAAGATGTATGGCCCTCGAAAGACTGTTGATGCTCAAGAAGAGGCCTTTGCGGAGATGGTGGCCAGCCTGAAGGCCCCTTGAGCCCAGGCCTCTTGCTTGTCCTGTCATCGAGGTATTTGAGGTATTTATGAAAGTTGGGCAGTTCCTGCAGCATCATGGCATTTCCCGAAACCCGTTCGCCGAAGAGGATGCACAAACCGATCCGGTTTTCAAAGAATTCTGCATCGAAAGCACCTACCATCCCGCATGGGACAAGGTGTACGGGGATCCTCGGGATCCCGCGACCTCGATTGTCTTCGGCGAAAAGGGTTCGGGAAAAACCGCGATGCGGTTGCAGATTCAGGATCATCTGCAGAAGTACAATCGGGAACATCCCGACCGGCGTCTGTTCGTCGTTGCCTATGACGACTTCAACCCGTTTCTGGATCGATTTCGCAACCGCCTGAGAAAGAGGAAGCGGCGAGCTGACCGAGCCCTCCAGCAGTGGCGACTCTGGGATCACATGGACGCCGTGCTCTCGCTGGGCGTAACCAACCTTGTGGATGGAATTCTCGAGACTCGGGCTGCTCAGCAGACGCAGAATGACATCGACCCATCGGCGGTCAGCAAACTGGACGACTATCAGTGCCGGGATTTGCTGTTGCTGGCGGCCTACTATGACCAATCGACGGCCGAAACCTTCAAGGGGCGCTGGCAACGATTGCGACGGAAGCTGAAGTTCCATTCCTATCGAGTCCCCTTGGATTTGGGGCTGGCCGTGGCTTGGTCGCTGCTGATCCTCGGTCTGCTGATTTGGCTGACGGTCCAATTCCCCGAATCGTGGCAAACCGCTCGCGGGATCGGTGTGCTGCTGGTCGCGGCGGCGGTGGGCTGGCTCCCCTACGCCTGGCGCTGGGGACGTCGCTGCCGGCAAGCTTGGAAAGTCACCCGTAGCATTCGGTCGGGAAATCAAGTGGTGCCGTCGTTGCGTTACGCTCTGATGCAGTTCTCCACCGCCGAACTTTCCGGACAGCCCTGCCCGAACAAGGAAAGCACGGATGACCGGTACGAGCTGTTATTGAAGTTTCAGGGCATTCTGCAGTCGCTCGGATTCCGGGGCATCATGGTGCTGCTGGACCGAGTTGACGAACCACACCTGATTAATGGCTCGGCCGAACTGATGAAACAGCTCATCTGGCCGCTTTTGGACAACAAGTTTCTGAAACATCCCGGACTCGGGCTGAAATTGATGCTGCCGCTCGAGTTGACTCGGTACGTCGAAAACGAGGAGCGAGATTTTTTTCAGCGGTCCCGTTTGGACAAGCAGAACGTGGTCTCCTCATTCGAATGGACGGGGGAGGCACTGTTCGACGTAACCAATGCGAGGATCGAGGCCTGCGCGGTCCATGGCGAGTCGCCTACGCTAAGCCATCTATTCGATGACTCGGTCACCGAACACCGATTGATCGAAGCTTTCCGCTCGCTGCGAACGCCTCGACGGCTATTCAAGTTCCTCTACCAGTTGGTGGTCGAGCATTGCAATAACCACACCAACCAAGATCCAGTCTGGGAGATTAACTCCCGTACGCTCGACTTAACCTTGGCTGCCTACTTACGTCACCAAGAGGCCTATGACAGGGGGCTGGGGACTACCTAACTAGTTGATGTCGAAGGTAGTGACGCGACGCCGAGGGGGAACGCGTGAATGGGGCGGTGGTGAACGGAGATTCGCGGTGAACTGAAGTGATGCCGGGAAAAGTTACCTTGCAGTGGATCGGCGGTTCGGCTATGAACGGCCATCCCCAGGGAAGGGGTCCTCGGGGAACTTGGCTCACGGCTTTGCTTGCGGAGAGAGTTGCGAACATGATCGAAATCGCCGACATCACACGGATGCATCGAGAAACCGTCGAACGCTGGCATCACGAAGAAGTTCACGTTCCGTATTCGGGGCTCATGGAACTGGTTTGCCGACAGCACAGCTGGAACTTTCTGCTTTGGCACGAAGAAGATATTGCTCGTAGTCCCGACGTCGGAGACGCTCGTATCGCTGAAGCCAAGCGAAAAATCGACCGTTACAACCAGCTTCGCAACGATGGCATCGAAAAGGTTGACGATGCGATCACGGATCTGGTGACTCGACACCGGGTTCTCGTTTCTCCGGACGCCCCGCTGAACACGGAAACTCCTGGCAGTTCGATCGATCGGCTTTCCATCCTCTCTTTGCGGATCTACCACATGGCCGAACAACTGCAGCGCGAGGACGCGAGTTCGGACCACATGTCGTCGGTCGAGCGGAAACTGGCGATTTGCCTCGAGCAACTCGACGACCTCTCCCAGTCAGCTCAGCAGCTTATTCACGACATCTTCTCGGGTCGCAAGCGACACAAGACGTATCGCCAGCTGAAGATGTACAACGACCCGAACCTCAATCCCTACCTCTACCAAGCTCGGCAGCGAGCCGCCGGTTAGCGGGAACTTGCCCATCGAGACCGGAAGATACTCGTCGAGTTTCGCGTAAATTGCCGGGCCACGATAAGCGAAGACACCCTTCCGCTCTGAATCCGGTCCCCTCGGATCCTACCATAGGGGGGGCCGGTTGGCTGCGGTCGAGCGCCGCCGTGGCGCGCTGGAGAAAGGTTGGCGGGTGCACAGGGATTCCCTCGTGGTAGTGCTATTTCTCCTGTAATAGGTGGGGTGTTGGGGGAGGGGTCGGCTGAATCCGAAGACACCCTGCCGATCTGTATCCGGTTCCCTCCGATTCGCCCATAGGGGGGGCGCGTTGGCTGCGGTCGAGCGCTGGCGTGGCGTGCTGGAGAAATGGTGGCGGTCGCTTAGGGCTTCACTTGCAGACGGGTTTCATGCCCCATAAATCAGGGGGTTCGACTGAACCGAAGACACCCTTCCGCTCCGACTCCGGTCTCCTCGGATCCGATTAGAGGGGGGGGAGGGGGGCTGCGGTCGAGCGCCAGCAGGAAACGAT